>NZ_JBXWSG010000121.1:0-8948 GCF_059613305.1 Ruegeria sp. BHSB056
TGTGCGCGATCAGCGATACAAGTGGACCGATCTCCATGACTGGCAACAAACGCATTGTTCTTTCCAGCGACCACGCGGCAATCGAGCTGCGTCAGGCTGTGGCCAACCACATCACGCAGCAAGGCTGGGACGTGGTCGATATCGGCCCGACGATCCCTGAAAGCACCCATTACCCCAAACACGGCAAGGCCGCGGCACTGGCCGTGGCTTCGGGGGATTGCGGATTGGGCATTATCCTCTGCGGCACGGGTCAAGGCATCATGATGGCCGCAAACAAGGTGCCCGGCATTCGCTGCGGCGTCTGTTCGGATGCGTTTTCTGCGCGGATGATCCGCCAGCACAACAATGCCAACATGCTGTCGATTGGCGCGCGCGTTGTCGGCGAAGGTCAGGCGCTGGATATTGTGGATGCGTTTCTAGGGGCCGAATTCGAAGGCGGCCGCCACGCCACACGGGTCGATATGATCGAAGCGCAGGACGACTGAGTCCTGCGCCTGTCCTGTAAGCCCCGGATCAGGAAATGTTCCAGTCGTCCGGGTGTGCCACCTCTCCAAACGCGGTCCAGCTGATCCGAATGCGGGCAATCCGCGTGTCGGACCATGTCCGAAACACCGCTTCAAACCCTTCCGAGGTGATGTTTTCTGCCTGAACCTCGGCGCGCAGGGCTGATGATGTGTCGACATCCCAAAGGGAAATCCCGATCTGGACCATGGGCGGGCTAAGAAACGTGTTCTTGAATTGGATGGGTTTCCGACGTTCGCGGGGGCCTTCGCCAGTCCACATGTCCCCGCCTTCGGCAAATTCCGAAAACAGAACACTTTCACCCTGATCGATGCCAATGGGATGGGTCAGAAATTTTTTCATATTTTCATCATTATACTTGAATTTCCACAACTTACCCCGGCTTTCTGGCAAAAGCACGACAAAAAAACGGCCCCGCAATTGCGAGGCCGTTCCAGTTTTTCAGTGTTAAGCCAATTAAAGGCTCATATGCGTCCCAAGCGCTTCCATGTCGGCCAGCAGCTTGGCGGCTTCGTCGACGATCGACATATCGTCGCCGCCTTTTGCCGCTTCGTGCGAGGCGCGCGCCTCGGCAATCAGCTCGTCCATATGCGAACGGGTGATTTCCGAAACCGGAACCGCCTTTTCGGCCAGAACCGACAGGCCGTCGCCGTTGATCTGGGCAAACCCGCCGGTGACCAGGTATTCGCTGGACCCTTCGGGTGCCTCAACCTTCAGCAGACCGGGGCGCAGCGTTGTGATGGTGGGGGCATGATCGGGCATCGCCGTCATGTCCCCGTCCGCGCCGGGAATCTGGACCGCGGTGACCTCGAGCGAAGCAAGGCTCCGCTCGGGGCTGACGAGGTCGAAATGCATCGTGTTTGCCATCAGGGATACTCCTTAGGCGGCTGCTGCTGCCATTTTTTCGGCTTTGGCGATCACTTCGTCGATGCCGCCAACCATCAGGAAGGCTGCCTCGGGCAGGTGATCGTATTCGCCAGCTACAACGGCCTTGAACGACGAGATGGTGACATCCAGAGGAACCTGAACACCCGGCGAGCCGGTGAAGACCTCGGCCACGTCGAACGGCTGCGACAGGAAGCGTTCGATCTTACGGGCACGGGCCACGGTCAGCTTGTCCTCTTCCGACAGTTCGTCCATGCCGAGGATGGCGATGATGTCCTGCAGCGACTTGTAGCGCTGGAGGATCTGCTGAACGTCGGTCGCAACCTTGTAGTGCTCTTCCCCGACGATGGCCGGGTCGAGCAGGCGCGAGGTCGAGTCGAGCGGGTCAACCGCAGGGTAGATACCCTTTTCCGAGATCGCACGGTTGAGAACGGTGGTCGCGTCGAGGTGCGCAAACGAGGTTGCCGGCGCGGGGTCGGTCAAGTCGTCCGCAGGCACGTAGATCGCCTGCACCGAAGTGATCGATCCGGCCTTTGTCGAGGTGATGCGTTCCTGCAGGGCGCCCATGTCGGTGGCCAGTGTCGGCTGGTAGCCCACAGCGGACGGGATACGACCCAGCAGAGCCGAAACCTCGGAACCCGCCTGCGTGAAGCGGAAGATGTTGTCGACGAAGAACAGAACGTCGGTACCGGACTGGTCGCGGAACTGCTCGGCCAGGGTCAGACCGGTCAGAGCAACACGCGCACGCGCACCCGGAGGTTCGTTCATCTGACCGTAAACCAGGGCCACCTGGCTTTCCGACAGGTTGTCCGGCTTGATCACGTTCGATTCGATCATCTCGTGGTAGAGGTCGTTACCTTCACGGGTCCGTTCACCAACACCCGCAAACACCGAGAAGCCCGAGTGCACTTTTGCGATGTTGTTGATCAGTTCCATGATCAGAACGGTTTTGCCAACGCCGGCGCCGCCGAACAGGCCGATCTTACCGCCTTTGGCGTAAGGGGCCAGCAGGTCAACCACCTTGATGCCGGTAACCAGTACTTCGGACTCGGTCGACTGTTCGGCAAAGGTCGGTGCGGGCTGGTGGATCGCGCGCGCTTCAGTTGCCTCAACCGGGCCTTTTTCGTCGATCGGCTCGCCGACCACGTTCAGGATGCGGCCCAGGGTGGCGTTGCCAACCGGAACCGAGATCGGTGCACCGGTGTCGGTGACCACTTCACCACGGACCAGACCTTCGGTCGCGTCCATCGCGATGGTGCGGACAGTGTTTTCACCCAGGTGCTGAGCAACTTCCAACACCAGGCGCTTGCCGTTGTTGGTGGTTTCCAGCGCGTTCAGAATTTCAGGCAGCTGATCTTCGAAGTGCACGTCGACGACGGCCCCGATGATCTGTGTGACTTTGCCTTTTGCATTCGCCATGTTTCGTCTCCGGTTTGTCTCTACAGCGCCTCGGCGCCGGAAATAATTTCAATCAGCTCGTTGGTGATCACGGCCTGACGCGAGCGGTTGAACTGGATCGTCAGCTTGTCGATCATCTCACCCGCGTTGCGTGTCGCGTTGTCCATTGCGGACATCCGCGCGCCCTGTTCAGACGCTCCGTTTTCGAGCAGAGCCGAGAAGATCGCGGTCGCAACCCCCTTGGGCAGCAGGTCGGCCAGAATGGCTTCTTCGCTGGGCTCGTAGTCGAAGATGGCACCGCTGTCGTCACCTTCCGATTCCTCGAACGAGGCGGGGATGACCTGCTGTGCCGTCGGGATCTGGGTCACAACGTTTACGAACTTCGCGTAGAAGATCGTAGCAACGTCGAACTCGCCCCCGTCGAAGCGGGACAGGATGTCCTTTGCGATGTCCTGCGCGTTGGAATAACCCAGACGCTTGACCTCGCTCAGGTCCACATGCCCAACGAACAGATCGCCAAAATCACGCTTGAGCGCGTCGCGGCCTTTCTTGCCGACGGTCAGGATCTTGACCGTCTTGCCCTTGCCGCGCAGCTCTTCCGCCTTTTGGCGGGCCAGCTTGGCGATGTTCGAGTTGAAGCCGCCACACAGGCCGCGTTCAGCTGTCATAACGACCAGCAGATGGACATCATCGCTGCCCGTACCCCGGAGCAGCTTGGGGGCGCTGTCGCTGCCCCCTACCGACGCCGCCAGCCCCGCCATTACGGCATTGAACCGCTCGGCATAAGGGCGTGAGGCTTCGGCAGATTCCTGGGCGCGGCGCAGTTTTGCGGCCGCGACCATCTGCATGGCCTTGGTGATCTTGCGGGTCGATTTGACCGACTCGATCCTGTTTTTAAGGTCCTTCAGACTAGGCATCGGAACCTCCTATCAAGCGAAGGTCGCGGCGTATTCGTCGATCGCTGCTTTGAGTTTGTCGGACGCGTCACCTTTGATCTTCGGATCTTCGTCGGTGATCCACTTCAGCAGGTCAGCGTGCTTGCCGCGCAGATGCGCCAGCAGGCCAGCCTCGTAGCGGCCAACATCCGACACGTCGATCTTGTCGAGGTAACCGTTGGTGCCCGCGAAGATGACGCAGACGATTTCCGCGTTGGTCAGAGGCGAATACTGCGGCTGCTTCATCAGCTCGGTCAGGCGCGCACCGCGGTTCAGCAGCTGCTGGGTTGCGGCGTCGAGGTCGGACCCAAACTGTGCAAAGGCCGCCATTTCGCGATACTGAGCCAGTTCCAGCTTGACCGGACCGGCAACCGATTTCATCGCGTCGGTCTGAGCCGACGAGCCGACACGCGAAACCGACAGACCGGTGTTCACAGCAGGACGGATGCCCTGATAGAACAGTTCGGTTTCCAGGAAGATCTGACCGTCGGTGATCGAGATCACGTTGGTCGGAATAAAGGCCGAAACGTCACCACCCTGGGTTTCGATAACCGGCAGAGCGGTCAGCGAACCTGCGCCGAAGTCTTCGTTCAGCTTTGCCGAACGCTCCAGCAGGCGGGAGTGGAGGTAGAAAACGTCACCCGGATAGGCTTCGCGGCCCGGCGGGCGGCGCAGCAGCAGCGACATCTGACGATAGGACACGGCCTGTTTCGACAGGTCATCATAGATGATCAGCGCGTGACGGCCATTGTCACGGAAATATTCCGCCATCGCGGTTGCGGCATAGGGTGCCAGGAACTGCATCGGTGCCGGGTCGGACGCGGTTGCGGCGACAACGATCGAATATTCAATCGCACCAGATTCTTCCAGTTTCTTCACCAGCTGGGCAACGGTCGAACGCTTCTGACCGATCGCAACGTAAACGCAGTACAGTTTCTTCGACTCGTCGTCGCCTGCGGCTTCGTTATAGACCTTCTGGTTCAGGATGGTGTCCAGAGCCACGGCAGTTTTACCGGTCTGGCGGTCACCAATAATCAGCTCGCGCTGGCCGCGGCCAATCGGGATCATCGCGTCAACCGATTTCAGGCCGGTTGCCATCGGTTCGTGCACCGATTTACGCGGGATGATGCCTGGCGCCTTGACGTCTGCAACGCCGCGTTTGGTGGCATTGATCGGACCTTTGCCGTCCAGCGGGTTGCCCAGACCGTCAACAACACGGCCCAGCAGCTCGTCACCGATCGGAACGTCCACGATCGAGTTGGTGCGCTTGACGGTGTCACCTTCTTTGATGTCACGGTCGGAACCGAAGATAACGACACCAACGTTGTCGCTTTCCAGGTTCAACGCCATACCCATGATGCCGCCGGGGAATTCGACCATCTCACCGGCTTGAACGTTGTCCAGGCCATATACACGGGCAATCCCGTCACCGACGCTCAGCACGCGACCGATCTCGGCCACTTCGGCTTCCTGACCAAAATTCTTGATCTGGTCCTTCAGGATTGCAGAAATCTCTGCAGCTTGGATTCCCATTTATCCGACCTCTTTCATTGCATTCTGTAGGGAGTTCAGCTTCGAACGGATCGAACTGTCGATCATTTTCGAGCCCACTTTGACGACAAGACCGCCGATGAGGCTTTCATCAACGGTCGCATTGATAGTTACGGTCTTGCCCACACGCTCGGACAGCGTCTTGGACAGTTTTTCCAGTTGCGTCTTGGTCAGCGCCTTGGCCGAGGCGACATCGGCAGTCACTTCGCCACGCTCATCAGCCAACATGTCACGCAGCACCTGCACCAGTTGCGGCACAACAAACAGGCGGCGTTTCTGCGCCATCAGAGCCAGCGTGTTGCGCAGGATGGCGTTCAGCCCCATCTTGTCAGCAACAGCGGCAATTGCTCCTTCTTGCTCGGCCCGCGAAATCAAAGGCGATGCGATCAGGTCACGCAGGTCGGCACTGTCGCCCAGTGCTGCTGCCAGATCATTGATGCCGGATTCCAGACCCGCAAGGTCATTATTCTCTTTTGCGATCTCGAAGATCGCGGTGGCATAGCGCTCGGCGATGCCTGTGGAAATCGAAGCTGGTTCGGACACGTCCACCCTTCCGATATTTGAGGCCCCGATTTTGGGTAGCGGCCGCTACCTTGGGGCGTGAGGAAACCCCGGCCAGACGGTCGGGGATCAAAATCACCGGGGATGTAGCAGAGGTGAACCAACCAAGCAATACGCTATAGCGGTAACAGATTTATCCACAAAATGTTAGTTTTCATACACTTACATCAAGTGCGACCGTTTGGACCGGTCGCGGCAGTTGAAAAATGTTACGAATATGCAGGTTTTTGCGATTCCTGTGACTTTTTTCTCGCGAATTTGTCACTTTGGGATGCACGCGGTTGTCATGCAGGCTTTAGCAGACCGTCCAGCGCCTTGATCGGCTTCCTGATGGCATCTTTGGTGACATTACCCCGAGGCGGGTGAATGTTCTTTGTGACCTCGACCATCAACACCCCGCCCGCCATCACAGTTGGAATGCGCTGCCCGGTTTTTTCGATCAGACTGCCCGATTTCAACCAAAAGCGCCGGAAGGATGGCGGCATGTAAAGAGCCGAGCAATGCGCCTCGGGCAGGAAGTAGTGTGATCTGAGCTGATTTTCCAGCTGAGTGGCGGAATAGGGACGACCAAAGCCAAATGGCGTTTTGTCCGTACGTGACCACAGACCCGCCCGGTTCGGAACAATGAACACGGCCCTGCCACCGGGGCCCAAAACACGCCAGCATTCCTCGAGCAGCTGGTTTGGCCGCTCGGACGTTTCCAGCCCGTGCATCACCACCAGCTTGTCCACGTGACCGGTTTCAATGGGCCACCGGGTCTCTTCCGTCAGGACCGAGACATTGGGCATCCCCGCAGGCCAGGGCATCACACCCTGCGGGCCGGGCATCAGCCCAATGACCCGGCGCGCATCGGCCAGATAAGGGCGCAACAGCGGCACGGCAAAGCCAAAACCGGCAACGGTCTGACCTTTGGCTTCGGGCCAAAGCTGTATCAGCCGCCCGCGAATAGCCGCTTGCGCCGCGCGCCCAAGGGTGCTGCGGTAGTAGAAGTTCCTCAGATCCTGCACATCAAGATGCATTGCGGACATCCGGTCAATCGGCTTAGCTGGGCGCAGTCTAGCAATGAAAGGGCAAAAGGCCATGCCTCTTGAAATCGTTACAATCCCGTGCCTCAGCGACAATTACGCCTTTCTGGCCCATGACAGCGGCAATGGCCAGACTGCGCTGATCGATGCGCCCGAGGCCGCGCCGATTCTTGCAGCGCTGGAAGATCGGGGATGGACGTTGTCACATGTGCTGCTGACCCATCACCACTGGGATCACGTTGAAGGGCTGGCCGAAATTCTGACCCAGCACCCCGCAAGGGTCATCGGTGCGGCCGCCGACGCGCACCGCCTGCCCCCACTGGACCAGCAGGTTGCCGAAGGCGACAGCTTTGAGATCGGTGGCGAACCGGTCGAGGTGCTGGACGTTTCAGGGCACACGGTTGGTCATGTCGCGTTTTATCTTCCGCAAAGCGCGGTCGTCTTTACCGCTGACAGCCTGATGGCGTTGGGTTGTGGGCGTCTGTTCGAAGGCAGCCCGGCGCAGATGTGGGCGTCACTGAGCAAACTGGCCGCTTTGCCGGATGACACTCTGGTCTGTTCGGGGCATGAATATACACAATCCAACGCGAAATTTGCCATTACCGTCGATCCCGAGAACACCGCGTTGAAACAGCGAATTGCCGATATCGACCGCGCCCGTGCCGCTGGCGAAGCCACTGTTCCGTCGATTTTGGCGCTTGAGAAAGCCACCAACCCGTTCCTGAGGGTGACTGATCCGGCGATTCAGGCCCATCTTGGTTTGGCAAACGCCGATCCTGTGGAGGTTTTCGCCGAAATCCGGGGTAGAAAAGACAGGTTCTGATGCTTATTTGCCCCTCTTCACGGCCACGGTCACAACAAATGTGACTGTCAAGTGAAAGAAAACCCTTGAAGCCGGGCCACGATCAACCAAACTCTAATAGTATGAGGACATGGTTGGGATGGGGTTCCGGCCGAAAGCCCGCCCCCTTCTGACCCAAGACAGAGGAGCACCCGCGTGCCTTCATTCTCGAGCACACTGGAACAAGCCATCCACGCGGCCCTTGCGGCTGCGAATGAACGGCGACACGAATTTGCAACGCTGGAGCATTTGCTGCTGGCGCTTCTGGAAGAACCCGATGCGGTGCGCGTCATGAAAGCGTGCAGCGTTGATCTGGACGAGTTGCGCAGCACTCTGGTTGAGTTCATCGACGAGGACCTATCGAATCTGGTCACGGATATCGACGGGTCCGAAGCCGTACCAACGGCAGCGTTCCAGCGCGTCATTCAACGCGCCGCTATCCATGTGCAAAGCTCGGGCCGGACCGAAGTGACCGGCGCCAATGTACTGGTCGCCATTTTCGCCGAACGCGAAAGCAATGCCGCCTATTTCCTGCAAGAACAGGACATGACCCGGTACGACGCGGTCAATTTCATCGCCCATGGCGTGGCCAAAGACCCTGCGTATGGCGAAAGCCGGTCGGTGTCCGGAGCGGATCAGGTGGAAGAAGAAGCTCAGTCAGGTTCCGGCGAAACGGAGCAAAAGGAAAGTGCGCTTGGGAAATACTGCATTGACCTGAACGCGAAATCGCGTGCGGGTGATGTCGATCCGCTGATAGGGCGGGCGGATGAGGTGGAACGCTGTATCCAGGTGCTGTGCCGCCGCCGCAAGAACAACCCGCTGCTGGTGGGCGATCCGGGCGTGGGCAAAACCGCCATCGCCGAAGGTCTGGCGCACAAGATCGTCGCCGGAGAGGCGCCCGATGTGCTGGCCAATACCACGATCTATTCCTTGGACATGGGCGCGCTGTTGGCCGGAACCCGCTATCGCGGCGATTTCGAGGAACGCCTGAAAGCGGTTGTAACCGAACTGGAAGAGCACCCCGACGCGGTGCTTTTCATCGACGAAATTCACACCGTGATCGGTGCCGGTGCAACCTCGGGCGGGGCTATGGATGCCTCGAACCTGTTGAAGCCAGCATTGCAGGGCGGCAAGCTGCGCACCATGGGGTCTACCACCTACAAAGAGTTTCGCCAGCATTTCGAGAAGGACCGAGCCCTGTCGCGCCGGTTCCAGAAGATCGATGTGAAC
>NZ_JBXWSG010000122.1:0-8752 GCF_059613305.1 Ruegeria sp. BHSB056
GTTGCGCAGGATATGGGATATCAGTGCGAGTTATCCACAACATCTTGCCGAAATGCGCAGGAACACGCGTATGTCAGTATGGGCTGCATTCAAAGACCTGATACCCGGTACTACCTCCGATATTTTCGTAGATGCCATAGTCGATACATTCATATCTGGGCGTCGAGACGGCAGTCAGCAGCAACCGTTCCCCCGCCTCGCGGTCACACCCCAGAACACCAACCGTAACAGCCGCATCGCCCAGCACGTCGAGGATCGGGCAGCCCGAAACCTGCGCCATGGCCAGCGCGGCGCGATCCCGAACAGGGCCTAGCCGCGGTGCATATTGCGCGTTGATCCGCACCGCCTCGGCGAGATAGCCGCGCACGCGCACATCAAACACACTGCCGTTCACCGCCACGCGAGTGGCAGGAACCTCGAGGAAATGCGGGGTCCCGGCGGCGCAGGCGGCCAGCAGGAGCGGAGCGAGAAACCGGATCATGCCGCAGAGTTGCAGCAATTTGGTTAACAGAACCTTTCTGGACGTCAGGCGCGCAGAACTTGGCCCAACCGGCGGATGCCTTCACGGATTGTTGCCTCGTCCGAGTTCGAGAAGCTGAGCCGGATCGTGTTTGCCCCGCTGCCGTCTGGGAAAAACGCCTGCCCCGGCACAAAGGCCACTTTCACCGTATCCAGCGCCTGCGCCAGCAGATCAGACCCACTGATCCCGGCGGGGAGTGTCACCCAGACGAACATGCCGCCTTCGGGGCGCGTCCACGCCACCCCGTCGGGCATGTGCTGTTGCAGCGCATCCAGCATCGCATCTCGGCGCGCGCGGTAAGTGTCGCGCACTTTCGGAATATGGGTGTCAAAACACGCTTCCGCCACCTGATGCACGGCCATCTGGTTGATGGTCGCCGAATGCAGATCCGCCGCCTGTTTCAGCAGAACCATCTGCGAGATGATCGGCTTGGCCGCAACAACCCACCCCATGCGCAGACCCGGTGACAGGGTTTTCGAGAAGCTGCCACAATAGATCGTCCGGCAGTTTTCGATCGACCCCTTTCGTGCCTGTTCCAGAGCCAGGATCGGCGGGATCGGATCACCGTCATAGCGCAGTGCCTGATAGGCACCGTCTTCGATCAACGCGCAGTCCAGTTCGTCGGTCAGGTCCAGCAAGGCCTCACGACCCGGGCGGGTCAGGGTTTCGCCTGTCGGATTGGCAAAATCGGGCGACAGATAGGCGAATTTCACGGCGCCATCCCCTGCCGCAGCCCTGAATTCATCGGCCCCCTTGTTGCCATTGAGCCGGTCAAAGCGCGGCTCATACGCGTTGAACGCGGCAAGAGCACCCAGATAGGTGGGCCACCCGACCAAGGCCGTGTCGCCGGGGGACAGGAACAGCTTGCCCAGATAATCCAGCGCCTGCTGCGAGCCCGAGGTGATCAGGACGTTGTCCATGTCACATTCCACCCCGATTTCGCGCATGTGCTGCACCAGCCACCGGCGCAGGGGAGCATAGCCTTCGCTGACGGAATATTGCAGAGCCTGCGCCTGCATGTCCGGCCCCAATGCCTGCTGAAACGCCTGAGCGAAAGCTTCGGCGGGAAAAAGCGCGGGGTCTGGAATGCCACCGGCAAAGGAAATGATACCGGGCTGATCGAGCAATTTCAGCAGCTCGCGGATTTCTGACGCCTTCATCCGGGAGGCCCGGGTGGCAAACAAAGGGTGTTGGGACATGAGGCTCCTCCGATCTCATTTCGGCGCAGCCTATGCTTTCTCAAATTAAAGTCAACACTTCTGACCTAATATTTCAGCGGATGTGACCGGGTATTCTTGAACAGCCCCCCGGTCCATGGTCAAATGAGTTGACCAATTTCGGAACAGATCATGCCTTTTCAAAAAGTTCAGACGGAAAAACTGTCGCTTGCGGTCGTTCGCCAGATCGAACTGTTGATCCTGCGCGGCATCCTGCGCCCCGGTGAGCGCCTGCCGCCCGAGCGTGAGTTGGCTGAACGGATGGGTGTGTCGCGCCCGTCCCTGCGCGATGCGGTGTCCGAGCTTCAGGAACAGGGGTTGCTGACAACAAAAGCCGGGTCCGGGATCTATGTGGCCGAGGTTTTGGGCTCGGCCTTTTCACCTGCGCTGATCCGGTTGTTCAGCAGCCATGACGAGGCCGTATTCGATTACCTGTCCTTTCGCCGCGACATGGAGGGGCTGGCGGCGGAACGGGCCGCGCGGCTGGGATCAGAAAGCGACCTGAAGGTTGTTCAGGCGATCTTTGACAAGATGCGGGCGGCCCATGACCGGAACGCCGCGGACCAAGAGGCACAGCTGGATGCCGAGTTTCACATGGCCATCATCGAGGCCAGCCACAATGTGGTGATGCTGCATATGATGCGGTCGATGTATGACCTGCTGGTACAGGGTGTGTTCTATAACCGACGGACAATGTTCCGGCAGCGCGCGACCCGCGAGGCCATTCTGGACCAGCACAGCACTATCAACGCGGCCCTTCAGGCCCGCGATCCGGCAGCCGCACGTCAGGCCGTCGAAACGCATCTGAGCTTTGTCGAACGCTGCATGATCGATCAGCAGAAGGCCGAGCGGAACGAGGCTGTTGCGCAGCAAAGGTTGCAGCACGAAACCCGTCAGGCCTAGCGCTTTCCAAGCGCCCTCAGGGATCAGGCGGCCCCGGTCTCGGGCTGGATCAGATGGGACGGGAAAGCTGCGCCACTGCCTTCGCCCAGATCGTCATTCGGGGCGATGGTTGTCAGGGCCGGGTCGATGAACAGCCGCGCGCCCCGATCCCTGAGATGTTTGTGCAGCATCACATGTTCGCACACGAGGTCGCCCTTTTCGTCCCGGCAGGAATAGCGCAGGCCACGCAGGGCGCGGGTCTTGTACATTCCTGCACCGCCAAAGGCGCTGTCGACCGGTATCAGTGGCATATCGGACGGGATGTGGTACTGCCGGTCGAAAACCGCTGATTTCAGAAGAACTTTCCGCCACTTTCGGCGCCCGAACAGCGGTTTGCGCGTTGTCTGAATTCTTTGCCAGACGTCTTCGTCACACCAGCCCGCGCAACGCAGGGCGTAGATATCGTAATAGGCCGGTTGGGAATTGGCGAAGACACCTTCCCAGCGCGGTACGGACCGTTGTGCGGCAGTCAGAACCGTCTGAACGTCCAGACAGACATTCGGCCCGTTCAGATCCAGCACCAGTGTCAGGTCGTGACCGCTGTCGCGTTCTTCCAGCCTGTTGAGGACAGCGTTTCTGGCCGCCGTAATCCGCTCGACCCGGTCTGGCAGTCTGGACGCCAGACCATCCATGCGGACAAGGTCCACATTCGGGTCGCGGCGCGCGAATTCGGACAGAACCCGATCTGTACGATCGGCGTTGTCGTTTGTCGCGATGGTCACGGAATAGCGGTGCAAGCGGGTGGTCAGGTCTTCGATCCTGTTGATGCTTTCGATCAGCGCGGCCCCGCCGTTCCTGACCACCCCAACAATATTCATCGAAACGTCTTCGCCTGCCACGGCCCGTCTTTCCCTGCTCTTTTCGCACCCTTAGACCCCAAGCGGAACATTCAGACCCTCTGAAGGGTACAGAATCCGGGTGATGTTCCGGTCAATACAATCAGCCCCGCCACCAAAACAAAAGACCCGACAGCGCAATGCTCTCGGGTCATCTGCGTTTTTTACCTGTCGGTGTCCCCGTCAGTGCAGCTTGGCGCCCACATCTGCGATCGAGGCATCGATCAGCTTGTTCGCCTGCGCGGCTGTCATTTGCTTGGCCAGAACCGAGCTGGCGGCGGCAATCGCAACCGAAACGGCCTGATCGCGCACGTCTTTAACGGCAGAGGCTTCGGCCGAGGCAATCTGGTCCTGCGCAGCAGCCAGACGGCGTTCAATCGACTTTTCGAGATCGACCTTCGCCTGGTCCGCAGCCAGAGCCGCGTCCTGTTTGGCCGCCTCGACAATCGCGTCGGCCTGTGCCTGCACTTCACGCTGCTTGCGCTCGTACGAAGCCAGCAGGCTGCGTGCTTCTTCATGCAGGGCGCGGGCTTCGTCCAGCTCGGCCTTGATGCCTTCGGCACGGTTGTCCAGCGCACCGCCGATCATGCCCGGCACCTTGAAGTAGAACAGGACCGCGATGAAAACGATGAAGCCCAGAAGGACGACAAAGTCAGTATTGCCAAGCGAGAAGAACGGACCGCTTGCAGCCAGCGCGGGGCTGGCGGCACCAACGGTCAGGATAAGGGCAAGAGTGTTCCGCATGTCACTTATCCTTTCATCTGCGCGTCAATGGCACTGTCGATGGCTTTGGCATCCGCCTCGCCGCCCAGCGCGGTGACCAGTTCAGCCGCCGTATCCTTGGCGACCACTTGAATGCTTTCCAGCGCACCGGCCCGGATTTCGGCAATTGCCTTTTCCGATTCAGCCGCCTTTGCAGCGATTTCCGCATCCGCCCTGGCAATCGCATCATCCAGACCAGCCTGGATTTCTGCGCGTGCTTCTGCCGCGATACGCTGCGCTTCGGCACGGGCATCGGCCAGCGCCTTGTTATAGGCCTCCTCGGCCTCGACCGCTTTGGCCTTCAGATCTTCGGCCGCAGCCAGGTCATTTGTAATGGTCCCCCGGCGCTCGGCCAGGATTGCCGCGATGCGGGGCAGAGCCACGCGAGACAGGACCAGAAAGATGACGACCAGCGTAATGACCAGCCAGAAAATCTGGTTGGGGAACCAATCGAAGCAGAGCTGCGGCATCCCGATGGCAGAGCCATGCGAGTCGACGCACGCGCCAACTACTTCTTCGCTAATGGGTTCAGTCGCCATGATGTCCTCCGTCGGAACGTTGTCTTTACAACAGGTGGGCCGCTATGGCTTGGACCCACCTGCGCGTAAGGATCAGGTTCCGCAGATTAGACGGCGAACATCAGCAGCAGCGAGACCAGGAATGCGAAGATCCCCAGGGCTTCTGCGAATGCGATACCGATGAACAGGGTTGCGGTCTGCGAAGCAGCCGCCGAAGGGTTGCGCAGGGCGCCGGCCAGGAAGTTGCCTGCAACGTTGCCCACCCCGATTGCGGCTGCGCCGGAACCGATTGCTGCCAGGCCTGCGCCGATGTGTGCGAGATCGCCTTCCATGATGTATCTCCTTACGAATTGGAAGTTTCGATGTTGGGTTATCGGACCTTAGTGCGAAGGATGCAGCGCATCTTTCAGATAAACACAGGTCAGAATGGTGAATACGTAGGCCTGAATGAAGGCCACAAGGACCTCGAGACCATACATTGCGGTGATCGCCAGAACCGACACGGGCGAAATCAGGGAAATTGCGGCAAAGCCCGCAAACACCTTGATCACCGCGTGGCCCGCCATGACGTTACCGGCAAGACGAATGGAGTGGCTGACGGGGCGCACGAAGTACGAGATCAGCTCGATAATCGCCAAGATCGGGCGCAGCGCCAGCGGCGCGCTGGAGACCCAGAACAGACCCAGGAAAGCGGCACCGTTCTTGACGAAGCCCAGAATGGTCACGGTCAGGAACACGGCCAGCGCCAGCGGGATGGTCACGGCGAAGTGCGACGTGGTGGTGAACGAGGTCGGGATCAGGCCCAGGAAGTTCGCGGTCACGATAAACATGAACAGGGTCATGACATAGGGGAAGAACTTGACGCCTTCCTTGCCGCAGATGTCTTCCAGCATCTTGTAGATGAAGCCATAGGCCAGTTCCGCAATCGACTGCATCCGGGTCGGGACGATGGCGCGCTTTGATGTGCTGAGAACCAGCAGGCCAAAGATAGCCACGATGGCCAGAAACAGCCACAGGGTCACGTTGGTGGGGGTGTACCAGGCAATCTCGCCACCGAACAGCGGCTTGACGATGAACTGGTCCATCGGGTGAAACACCAGGCTGCTGGCTTCTGCTGCGTGGTCTGCGCCTTCGGCGCCGTGTGCTGCGGTGGTCTCGCTTGCCACGTTCAGTCCCTCTCGTCCTTTTCGGCCTGCATATGGGCCGCTTGTTTATCTTGAACCTCTTTCGCGCTGCGGAGCATAACCTTCACGCCCGCGACAAGGCCCAGCAATGTGAACAGCACCAGAAAGATCGGGATCGTCCCGAGCAGGCTGTCCAGCCCGTATCCGATGCCAAATCCGATCCCCAGACCGGAAACCATTTCGATGACCATCCTCCAGGCAAGCTCGCCCCCGGATATGTCACTGTCAGCGCGGGCAGCCGGTTGTCTGGCCTTTTTCGCCGCGTCGATCTTGGCCTCAAGCTGCGCCATACGCTGCTTTTGGTCGTCATCGGTCACGGACGGATTCCTCGCGCTGTCTTGCGCATGGTGCTAAGGCGCGAAAGGCGCAGAGTCAACGGCGTTGATGGCGTGAAATGACGCAGGTTATAACATTGTTTTTACTATGATATTTAAGGGTCATCTGCCCAGTCGGGTTGCCTGCCTTTGACCGGAACGGCAGTAATCGCCCCAAAAACCATATTCAACCTTTTGGTTGATCTTTTCTTGCCCGCTGAGGCCAAAGGCGTCGAACAAGGCGTCCGTCGATCAGCAAGAGCCCGGCAAAAATCGCCGCCATGCCCATCAAATGCTCGGGGTGCAAGGTTTCCCCTAACACCCAGATTCCAAGTATCAGGGCGGAAACCGGTGCGATCAGCGTGACAGTCGAAATGTTGGTTGGCCCGACTCTGGGCAGCAACCAGTAGAAGGCAATGAAAGCGGCCGAGGTCAGCACAAAACCGATCATCAGCAACGAAAGCCAGGTTTCAGTGCGCTCGATCACCGGCAGGCCTTCACGCCAAAGCGCCAGGGGTAATATTGCCAAGGCCGCCCCCGTCAGGGCCAAGGCGACCAGCACCACCGGCTGCATGTCACGGAAGGCCCGCGCAATGTTGACGGAAAACGCGTAACAGATCGGCGCGCACAGGGTCAGCAGAACCGCCCAGAACTGAGAGGTTTCACCATTGCGCAAAATCGGAACGGACAACACGACAATCCCAATGAAGCCGCACAACACGCCAAGGGATTTCAACAGCGTCGCACGCTCGCTTCCCGGCCAGAAATGCGAAACGATGACGGCAAAGGCCGGTGTTGTCGCATTCACGATCCCCGCCACGCCGGACGCGATATGCTGCTGCCCAAGCGCATAGAACGCAAATGGTGCGGCATAGCTGAGCGCCCCGAACCCCAGCAGACCGATGGCGCGCCCGAGTGTCAGGGGAACCGGCATACGGGCAGCAATCACATAGATCCAACAGCCCAGCGCCCCAAATGCAACACGCCCCAATGACACGGATAGCGGCCCAAGTTCGCGCAGCAATATGGCGTTGAACATGAAAGACATGCCCCACCCGATGCCAAGGACGCAGATCACCAGCCAGTATTTCAGCGCCATAGCCGCCCCCCTTGCGCATCACCGCTGCACAGTGACGTGATGGGGGAAATTGTCAAACGGGTTCTCGCCCATTAGGAAAGACCCATGTCCAACGATCTCGACACCGTGTTTGCGGCCCTTGCCGACCCCACCCGCCGCACCATTCTGGCGATGCTGCTGGAGGACGATATGGCCGTGACGGATGTGGCCGAGCCGTTCGAGATGTCGCTGGCGGCGATCTCGAAACATCTGGTCATCCTGACCAAGGCCGGGCTGATATCACAGGAAAAGCGCGGCCGGGTGAAATGGTGCAAGCTGGAACCCGACGCGCTGCGCACCGCTTCGGTCTGGATGCAGGGGTTCGGTCAGTTCGAACCCATCAACCTGGATGCGTTCGAACGGTTTCTGGAAGTCGAGCTTCCGACCTCGGACGAGGCCTAGCGCACCACGAAGACTGACATGCTGGCATGTTTGGCCAGATATCCGGCGTGGCTGGAAAAGATGTAATCGGTGATCCGGGGCGCATGGGTGCCCACGATGATCAGATCTGCACCGATCTCTTCTGCTGCGCGGGTCAGGTCGCTGTCCACTTCGGCAGCAACATCGACCGAGTGTATCTTGCGCACCGCAACTTCGGCCGCGCCTTCTGATGCAAGCTGTTCGGTGAAGTCGGCCAGTTGCTTGTCTATCTCGGCCTCGGTTTCCGAGGATGCACCCATATGGGCCCCGCTGACACTGACCAGAGTGATCTTGGCGCCTTGCCATTTCGCCACCTGCGCGGCGACATCTGCGGCCTTGCGAACCTCGGGCGGCAGATGGCGGTCAATCGGCAGCATGATATGTTTGAACATAATCTCCTCCTTTTGTCCGCTTTCCAAGGTAGTCCTGAGACCAAGGGCCTGCCTTGATCTGGCTCAACAGATTCTGCTTTTGGAATTCGTGGGCAATCTGTACCGGTTTCAGACCGGGAGTGGCTTTATTCAGCTGCCCGGCGTTGGGGGCTGTTGCGCGGGGCCTCTTCCTTCAGCAGCATCAGCAGGGCAATGACCGTCAGCGCCACACCGCCCAGGATCAATCCCGTCGGGACAGGTTTGCCCAGCGCGATTTCCCACAGGATCACCCAGCTTGGCACCAGATAGGTATAGGCCATGACCTTGGCCGACGGCAGCCGGAGCGAGGAGAATTGCACCAGAACGAAACTGGCCGCCGTTGCGAAGAACGAGATATAGAACAACCCGATCCAGACGATGGCGGGAAGGGCTGCCCATTCGGTCGCTTTCAGGTCGGACCAGCCGAACAGGACCAATAACAGGCACCCGGCAACCAGCGTTCCGAACGTGAACACGACGGCTGGTTCTCCGCGGTTCAGCCTGCGGATCAT
>NZ_JBXWSG010000123.1:0-8043 GCF_059613305.1 Ruegeria sp. BHSB056
ACGTTCGTGGACAGCGAACTTGCCGGTGCTGCCGGATTCGCCGACATCATCAATCAGGGGCCGGGCATCAAGGAACGGATCGCAGCCGCCAGGATTGTTCTTGAGAAAACGGATCACGCCGATCAGGTTCTCAGGATAATGGGTGAGTTTGGGGCCGATACCGAGAGATATGCCACACATCATCCGTGGACAGCGCGCCTGGATCGTGACGCAGATATCGGTGCGACCCGCAGCGCGCATGACATGCGCCTTGCGGTATTCAATTATCCGATCTCGGGCTGGACTGACGCCGTCATCATGAACCTGCTGATGAGCCGTGCGGTCATGGAACAACTGGCCGAGTTTTCAATGGTTTCCTATCAACCGCTGGCCGGAGCGTTCCGCAGCATCGCCCCGGTCGAAGCTCATCATGGCGCGTTGGCGCTGGAAGGTGCTGTGAAGCTTGCCAAGAGCGGAGAGACAGAGCAGATGCAGGATGCGGTTAACTATTGGTGGCCGCGTGTCGCTGTGTCCTTTGGTGGCGATGATTTGAAACGGTTTGAGCTTCTGAAATCGCTGGGCTTGCGCCACAATGGTAACAACGCTCTAAAAGAGCGTTGGGTTCAGACAGCAGGCACCGCCGTGAAACAGCTGGGCCTGAAACCACCGGCCTAGTTCTGTGTGAACGCCAAAGGCAGGTTGAGAGGCACTTTCGGGGGCGGGCGATGTGAATTTCGCCCCGCGGAGCAAATCTCCGAGTGGGGCCCGATCAAGCCCTTGCGTTTTGTTGGTCCACCCAGATCTGAGAGCAAAGACAAATGAGCCTTATGACCGAGCCCAGGTCATAAGGCTGACGTGCAATGACCTGACGTTTCACGCCGGCAGGTTGCGGTATTGGTTTTTTCCTCTTTTCATATTGGAGTGATTGCGCAAACTGAGTGTATTCAAGCGCCAGATAAAACTCACCAGAAGACAGTGCCTTGGCGGCCGTGCTGGCGCAAACAGGGTTCGAGGATACCACCGCCACAACGCACAGGAAGGAACCGCCATGGATTTTGCCCCATCGCCGCGCGCCACGGAAATGTATGACCGCCTGAAAGCGTTTATGGAGGCGCATATCTACCCGCGCATACGCGATCACAAAGAAGAAATGGCGGCAGGCGGTTTCCCGGTTTCGTTTATGGAAGATCTCAAGGCGTTGGCCCGGGCCGAAGGGTTGTGGAACTTGTTCCTGCCCAGCCTGCGCGACGATGAACCCGGCACCCGGCTGAGCAATCTGGAATACGCGCCGCTGGCCGAACTTATGGGGCAGGTGGCCTGGTCTTCGGAAGTGTTCAATTGCAGTGCGCCGGATACCGGCAATATGGAACTGTTGCACATGTTCGCCACCCCGGAACAGCGCGAGACATGGCTGGTGCCGCTGTTGAACGGTGAAATCCGATCCTCTTTTGCGATGACTGAACCGGATGTGGCCAGTTCGGACGCGACCAATATTACCACTTCCATCCGGCGAGAGGGGGATGAATATGTCATCAATGGCCGCAAGTGGTTCATCACGAACGCCTGCCACCCGAACACCAGATTGTTTATCGTCATGGGTAAAACGGATCCCAATGCGGATCGGCACAAACAACAAAGCATGGTCATTGTCCCGAAGGACACGCCCGGTTTTGAGATTGTTCGCAACCCCACTATTCTGAACATGCACGACCCCGAAGGCCATGCCGAGCTGGTCTTCAAGGATGTGCGCGTTCCGGTCAGCAATCTTTTGGGCGAGGAAGGCAGCGGGTTCGCTCTGGCGCAGGCCCGGCTTGGTCCCGGTCGCATCCACCATTGCATGCGTTCGATCGGTGCGGCGGAAATGGCGCTTAACCTGATGGTCGAACGCGCGCAAGAACGGAAAGCGTTTGGCAAGCAGCTTGCAGAACAGGGCGTGATCCGCGAGTGGATCGCCAAATCCCGGTTAGAGATCGAACAGGCGCGGTTGCTGACCCTGAAAGCAGCCTGGAAGATTGATCAGGTGGGCGCCAAAGAAGCGTTCCGAGAGATTTCATTGATCAAGGTGGTGGCACCCAATGTGCATGCCGCTGTGACGGATCGCGCGATGCAGGTCTTTGGCGCGATGGGCATGACCCCGGATACACCGCTGGCCGACAGCTATACCTGGGCACGCGCGCTGCGATATGCGGATGGTCCGGACGAGGTGCATTTGCAGGCGATTGCCAAGCAAGAGTTGAAGAACTCGAATTTTGGCATGTCGGCCCAATGGCTGACCCCGCCATCGCGCTAGGCCGGGGGCGGCATCAGGTCTTGTGCGCTCTGCTTTGTTTTAGCGGTAGAAACTGGGTGTTTGTCCCGCGGCAGGGGGTAGGAAGTGAAGGACAGGACGTCCTGCGAAAATCCTACTGCCCTCTGACCTCGCGCACCCATGCGATGATGGTTTGGCGCGCTTCCACGTCCATTTGAACCGCTGAAGGCGGTGGCATGGCATGGCTGATCCCGGCCTGCAGGTAAATCTGGTCGGCGTGTCGGGCAACATCGCCGGGTGTTTCAAGATAAACCTTCTTGGGGGCCCATTTCATGGTGCCATAAACCGGCTCGCGGGCATGGCACATCGAGCAGTTGCCCAGAACAGTGTCATAGGCTTCTTCAAACCCCGTAGCCGACGCAAATTTTTCCTCGTAAGGTGTCAGCGCCCTTGCTTCGGCGTCCTCCCATGTCTCGCCGGTTCTGACAGAAGACAGCCATGCGATCACGATCATGAGGATGACAGTAACACCCCAGGTCCAGTGCGGCCCTTTCCCGGTCGCGTGCATCGTGTTGAAGTAGTGGCGGATGGTCACGCCGGTCAGGAAGATCAGGCTGGCGATGATCCATGAATACTGGGTGCCAAAGGCCAAAGGATAATGGTTCGACAGCATCAGGAACACGACGGGCAGCGTCAGGTAGTTGTTGTGCGTCGACCGCACCTTGGCGATTTTTCCATATTTGGCGTCCGGCGTCCGGCCCGCCTTGAGGTCTTCCACCACGATCCGCTGGTTGGGCATGATCTGGAAAAACACATTTGCCGTCATGATGGTTGCGGTGAACGCACCCAGGTGCAAAAGCGCGGCACGACCGGTAAAAATCTGATTGTAACCCCAGGACATGGCCACCAGAATCACGAACAGCAACAGCATCAGCGCGGTGGGTCGCTCACTCAGGCGCGATTTGCACATCTGGTCGTAAAGCAGCCAGCCGATGGTCAGTGACCCGCCCGAGATCAATATCCCCTGCCACAACGCCAGGTCCGCTTTGGTCGGATCAAGCAGGAACAACTCGCCCCCGACCCAATATATGATCATGAGCAAGGCCGCACCCGAAAGCCATGTCGTGTAGCTCTGCCATTTATGCCAGGTCAGGTGCTCGGGCATACGTGCTGGTGCGACAAGATATTTGACGGTGTGATAGAACCCGCCCCCGTGCACTTCCCACTCTTCGCCATAGGCCCCTTCTGGCAAGGCAGGGTTGGGCTTAAGCATAAGGTCGAGCGCGATAAAATAGAATGACGCGCCGATCCACGCCATCGCCGTGATCACATGCAGCCAGCGGACGGAAAAGGCCATCCACTCCCACATAACAGCCAGGTCATACATGGCGTTGCTCCTACATATCCAAGTTCTTTGGCACTCTAGGCGACAGAGGTTTCATCGGGTATTGCTACGAAAGATCAAGCAGTATCAAAAATACCAATACAATTGTCAGTCTACAGGAACACGCAGCGCAACGCTCAGCTTCCGCGATAAGTCGCGTAGCTGAAAGGCGAAAGTAGCAGCGGAACATGATAGTGGGCGTGTTCGGACATTCCGAACCGGATCGGGATCAAATCCAGAAAACGCGGGCTTTCAGGCGGCACGCCAGTGGCGTCGAGATATTCGCCCGCATGAAACACCAACTCGTATTCGCCTGTCGAAAACTCGGCCTCGGGAAGGATTTGTTCATTGGTGCGGCCGTCTTCGTTGGTGAGCAGAGTTTTCAGCAACGTGCGGTCTGTTCCGTTGATCCGGAACAACTCGATCTTCATCCCACTGGCCGGGCAGCCCCGCGCCGTATCCAGGACATGTGTTGTAAGGTAACCGGCCATTTGCACCTCTCGCTAAGCATTGCTGTTACTATTGCAATACCTTCGCGGCAGGCAAAGGCAGTCTGTCAAAAGACTGCTTACAGAATTTTTTGAAAAACATAGGTGATTGTTTGGGTTATTCGTCTTTTCACCAAGAGGGAAATTGATGTGACGCGGTATCCACGAGACATGACCGGCTATGGTCGGCAAGTACCCAATGCAAACTGGCCAAACGGGGCCAAGATCGCGGTTCAGATTGTGCTGAACTATGAAGAAGGCGGCGAAAACAACGTTTTGCACGGGGATGCCGCATCCGAGGCGTTTCTTTCCGAAATCACCGGTGCGGCCCCTTGGCCCGGGCAAAGGCACTGGAACATGGAATCAATTTACGAATACGGCAGCCGCGCCGGATTCTGGCGGGTGCATCGTCTTTTACAGGACCTACCCGTCACGGTTTATGGCGTTGCCACAGCATTGGCCCGTGCACCGGCGCAGGTTGCGGCGATGAAGGCCGCAGGCTGGGAGATTGCCAGCCATGGTCTGAAATGGGTTGAGCACAAGGACATGGACGCGGAAGAAGAACGCGCCCAGATCCGTGAGGCGATCCGGCTTCATACCGAGGTCGTCGGCACGCCCCCACGTGGCTGGTACACGGGCCGCTGTTCGATGAACACGGTCGATCTGGCCGCCGCCGAAGGCGAGCTGGCCTATATTGCCGACAGCTATGCCGACGATTTGCCCTATTGGGTCAAGGCTGGTGGCAAGGATCAGTTGATCGTGCCCTACACGATGGATTGCAACGATATGCGGTTTGCAATTCAGGCGGGCTATACCAACGGCGAACAGTTTGAAAGCTATCTCAAGGACAGCTTCGACATGCTTTATGCCGAAGGCCAGGCGGGCGAGCCGAAGATGCTTTCGATCGGACTGCATTGCCGCCTCATCGGCCGCCCTGGTCGCGCTATGGCCCTGAAACGCGCACTCGACCACTTCAAGAAACATGACGGGGTCTGGTTTGCCACCCGCGAACAAATCGCTGATCATTGGGCGCAAATGCATCCGCCATGTCAACGGCTGGCCCCGTCGGAAATGGACCAACCAACCTTTGTCGCCGAATTTGGCGGCGTGTTCGAACACAGCCCGTGGATTGCCCAAGCGGCCTTTGATCTGGAGCTGGGCCGCACACATGACAATGCCGCAGGGGTTCACAATGCACTGGCGCGCGTATTCCGTTCTGCCACAGCCGAGCAGCGGCTTGGCGTCCTGACAGCCCACCCGGATCTGGCAGGCAAACTTGCTGCTGCGGGTCGTCTGACCAAGGAAAGCACGGCAGAACAGGCCGGAGCAGGTCTCGACATGCTGACGGATGAAGAGCGTGCGACCTTCACGGCTTTGAACGACACCTACACGACCAAGTTCGGCTTTCCTTTTATCATTGCGGTCAAGGACAACACCAAAGCAACCATTCTGGAGGCTTTTCACCGTCGGTTAGACAGTGACCGAGACACCGAATTCGCCGAGGCCTGCCGTCAGGTCGAACGGATTGCCGAGTTGCGGCTGATCGAGAAATTCGCGCAATGACATCCACGCTGAAACTCCGGTCACTGACCGCCGAGGTCTTTGCACCGTTCGGCGATGTCATCGAAGTGTCTGGCGCGGTGGACAAATACATCAATCAGGGAAAATGCGCGCGATACCATGATCGCGCCCAACTGGATTTCCATGAGGGGCGCGCAGGGATCAGCGTTTTCCAATCCCAGGCCTTCGACCTGCCCATCAAACTTGAAATGGTCGAGCGTCACCCCGACGGCAGCCAGGCCTTTCTACCGCTTTCAGATAAACCCTTTGTCGTTGTCGTAGCGCCCGACAACGCGGGTGTGCCGGGTAAGCCTGTTGCATTCATTACCGCGCCCGGACAGGGCGTGAATTATCACCGGAACACCTGGCACGGGGTGCTGACACCGCTTCATCCCCCCGGGTTGTTCGCCGTGGTCGACCGAATAGGAAACGGGCCCAACCTTGAGGAATACTGGTTCCAGAACGCCTACACGATCACTGAATAAGGGACATTGCCGGAAGAGGAGCCGGCCCACGCAGTTTTTTTGGGAGGAAAAGCGCGATGTCAGATGCAACTTTAGGGACGCCGGAGCAGCTCCGCGACCCGAACTACACCCCGCCAATCCTGAAGGCGGTACCTTTGGGAATTCAGCACGTTCTGGCGATGTTTGTTTCCAATGTCACGCCAGCCATCATCGTCTGTGGTGCGGCGGGTTTCGGGTTTGGTTCAAACAGCCCCGATTTCCCGCAGATGATCTACATGATCCAGATGTCGATGTTCTTTGCGGGCGTTGCGACACTGTTCCAGACCATTGGGCTGGGGCCTGTTGGCGCCCGCCTGCCAATCGTGCAGGGAACGTCATTTGCCTTTATTCCGATCATGATCCCCTTGGTGGTTGGTAAGGGCGTTGACGTGATTGCCGTATTGATGGGTGGTATAGTCGTTGGCGGCCTGTTTCATGCCAGCCTTGGGTTGTTCATTGGCCGTATTCGCTTTGCGCTTCCGCCTTTGGTTACAGGTCTTGTCGTGACCATGATCGGGCTTGCGCTTGTCAAGGTCGGCGTCCAGTACGCAGCTGGCGGTGTACCCGCCATCGGTACCGAAGAATACGGCTCTGGTCTGAACTGGCTCATGGCCGGAACTGTGATTGTTGTTACGCTGGGCCTGAAGTTTTTTGCCCGCGGTATGTTGTCGGTGTCGGCGGTTCTGATTGGCCTGTTGGTCGGATACGTGGTGGCATTCGCACTGGGTCAGGTGAACTTGGGCAATGTCGGGCGCGCGGTTCCGTTTGCCATGCCGAACCCGTTTCACTTCGGTATCGAGTTTACATTTGCGGCGATCATCGGGTTCTGTGCGATGTCCTTTGTATCGGCTGTTGAAACGGTCGGGGATGTGTCCGGTATTACCAAGGGGGGCGCGGGACGCGAGGCAACCGACAAGGAAATTCAGGGCGCGACTTTTGCCGATGGTCTTGGAACTGCGGTATCAGGTGTCTTTGGCGCCCTGCCTAACACGTCATTCAGTCAGAACGTCGGCCTGATTGCCATGACCGGTGTCATGAGCCGCACGGTCGTAACCATAGGTGCCCTCTTCCTGATCATATGCGGGCTTATCCCCAAGATCGGCGCGGTGATCTCGTCCATTCCAATCGAGGTTCTGGGCGGCGGTGTGATCGTGATGTTCGGTATGGTGGTTGCAGCCGGTGTCTCGATGCTGTCGGACGTGACGTGGAATCGCCGCAACATGGTGATCTTTGCGATTTCACTCAGCCTGGGTCTGGGTTTGCAGTTAGAGCCCGGCGCCTTACAGCATCTGCCCGGAACTTTCAAAGTTCTGGCGACATCCGGAATCTTGCCTGCCGCTATCATCGCTATTGTCCTGAATCTGGTTCTGCCCGAAGAGCTTTCGGATGAAGCGACGGAAGAGGTGTCAGGTGGAATGGCAGGCCACGGGCTGGGCTCTATCGAACAGAACGATCACGTCTGACCGGTTCAGCCCGGAATTGTAAGTGGAGAAGCGGCGCACTAAGCGCGCCGTTTTTTATTTCAGGTGTGGCAGGCTTGGCCCATGGCTCACATAAGCAACGCGTTTTTCGACGCGACGCTTAGGTGAACACGGAGGAGGCATCAGAAATCGACCTCAATCGCGATGCCTTTCTGTACGGCCAGCTCGACAACAGACGCTGCAACCGCCAGATCCTGAAGACCGACGCCAGTGCCATCGAACAACGTGATCTGATCGTCTGATGTTCGGCCCGGGTTCGTTCCGTTGATGACCGCACCCAACTGGATCAGGTTACTTTCCCTGATCAGGCCCTGTGCCACGGCGTGTTGCGCCTCGCCAATCGAAATTGACTGTGCGATTTCATCTGTGAATACGGATGCTTTGGCCAACAACGCCGCCT
>NZ_JBXWSG010000124.1:0-7620 GCF_059613305.1 Ruegeria sp. BHSB056
TTCTGCGCGTCGCTGAGACGCTGGTGCGTTGTTGTCGCCGGGTGCGTCGCGATGGATTTGGCATCGCCCAGATTGTTCGAAATCACCGGGATGGTCATCGCATTCAGGAAGGCGAAAGCCGCATCCTTGCCGCCCTTGATGTCCAGCGACAACACGGTTCCGCCCTTGCCGCCCAGTTGGGTCTGAACCAGTGCGTTTTGGGCATGGGTTTTCAAACCGGGGTAAAGCGTCCGTTCCAATGCCGGGTGCCCTTCCAGTGCCTCGGCAATCTTTTGCGCGCTTTCGGCCTGTGCATTGACCCGCAGCGCCATCGTCTCAAGACCCTTGAGCATGATCCACGCATTGAACGGGCTCAGTGCGCCACCGGTATGCTTGAGATAGGGTTCAACTGTTCCGCGGATGAAGTCCTTGGTTCCGATGATGACACCGCCCAGCGCACGGCCCTGCCCGTCGATATGCTTGGTCGCTGAGTAGACGACCACATCCGCACCCTGCTGGATCGCGCGCGAGAACACCGGGGTCGAGAACACGTTGTCCACCACGACAACGGCTCCGACCGCATGGGCCAGATCGGCCACAGAAGCGATATCGATCACCTCTAGCGTGGGGTTCGACATGGATTCAAAGAAAACGGCCTTGGTGTCCGGGCGGATCGCAGCCTTCCACTGCTCAAGATCGGTGCCGTCCACAAAGGTCACCTCCACGCCATAGCGGCTCAGGATGTTTTCAAGGATATAGAGGCACGAGCCGAACAGCGCCTTGGCCGAAACGACATGGTCCCCGGCTTTCAGCATCGAGGTCAGAGCGCCGTTGACGGCGGCCATGCCCGAGGCCGTCGCAAAGGCATCTTCGCCACCTTCCAGCGCCGCGATGCGTTGTTCGAACATGGACACGGTTGGGTTGCCGTAACGGGCATAGATGAACTCGTCCGGGCCACATTCCAGAAACCGGGCCTCGGCCTGTTCCGCGCTTTCGTAGACGAAACCCTGCGTCAGGAAAATCGCCTCGCTCACCTCGTTATACTGGCTGCGACGGATGCCGCCATGGACGGCTTGGGTGCGTTTGTTCCAGTTCTCGCTCATCTCATTCCTTTCAGCCTCGGGGGAGGCAAACAAAAAACCCCAGACGCGGCCAAGCGAAAGGGGTCTTTCATCCTGACCTTTTAGCGGTGTTGTTTAGCGTGGCCCGCAATCCGGTAACAAATCGCCACGTAGCTTCAGGATCGCAATACGCCTCGGGCGGTTCGCGGTCAAGCCCGGCCTGCGCTTTGGTCACGCTTTCGTAAGCGGTACTTGCCGAACCGGCAGAAACCCGCATGATCCCCGTCAACATCAGGAGAACACATGGCTGACCCGATTGATCTGTATTTCTGGCCGACACCGAATGGCTGGAAAGTTTCCATCGCCCTGGAAGAGATGGAGCTGCCCTACACCACCCATCTGATCAATATCGGCAAGGGTGACCAGTTCGATCCCGCATTCCTGAAGATCGCGCCCAACAACCGGATGCCCGCCATTGTCGATCCCGACGGGCCGGGTGGCGCACCTATTTCGGTTTTCGAAAGCGGCGCGATCCTGATGTATCTGGCCCGCAAGACCGGGCGGTTCTATGGCACGTCCGAGCGTGACCGGATCGCGGTCGAGGAATGGCTGATGTGGCAGATGGGCGGCGTTGGTCCGATGGCGGGTCAGGCGCATCACTTCCTGAAGTACGCCCCGCAACTGGACCCGCCGCAGGACCTGCCCTATGCCAAGGACCGCTACCGCGCCGAGGTCGCGCGGCTTTACGGCGTACTGGACCGGCGGCTGGCCGAAAACGAGTATGTCGCGGGCGATTTCTATTCCATCGCCGACATGTCGATCTGGGGCTGGGCCAGCCTGTGGGAAGGCCAGCAGCAGGTGTTGGAGGACAAACCGCACTTTGCCCACTGGCTGGAGACCGTCAGCGCCCGCCCAGCCGTTCAGGCCGGACGCGCGTTGTATGCCGAGTTGCGAGGGGATCACCGAGACAAGCAGGCGCAGAGCGTTTTGTTCAAGCGGTAGGTTTGTTCCATGGCCGGTTTGCAGCCAATCTGACGTGTGCTGCGTGATGCTCGAATATCCGCCTTTGCTATTGTATAGGTTTGGCAAATCATTACATGAGCGACGGAAATCCTTCAGAAAGACCCACTCAAGATGTACGCGGCGTTATTTGTCGTATTTGGCCTTGTTGGCTTAGTGATCGGTGGCGAATTGGTAGTGCGCGGATCGGTTTCTGCTGCCAAGTCGTTCGGTATATCACCGATGGTCATCGGACTGACACTGGTCGGCTTCGGAACGTCAACACCGGAACTGGTTACAAGCTTGCAAGCCGCGCTTTCCGGTTCTTCAGGCATTTCGATTGGGAATGTTGTCGGCAGCAACATTGGAAACGTTCTTCTGATACTCGGCATCGCAGCACTCATCGCGCCTATCGCCGTGAATCCGAGAGCACTCCGCCGGGATGGTACGGCGGTCGTGATAGTAACTCTCGTTTGTTTAAGCGTAGTTCTATACGGCGAAATCAGCCGGCTGATCGGCGCAGGGCTTGTCGTCACCTTGGCGGCCTACCTGAGCTTCACTCTGTGGTCTGAGTATAGGTCCGAAGGCACGCCAGCCGCAGCTGTCTACGAGAACGAAGCAGAAGCCGTAGTCGGCTCAGAAACATCGCTTGCCGTGTCGTTGCTGATCACCGTTGCAGGGCTGGCGATTACGATATTTGGGGCAAAGTTCTTGGTGACAGGTGCCGTGTCTCTTGCTGAGACAGCGGGGCTTTCGGAGACGGTAATCGGGCTGACGATTGTTGCAATCGGAACCTCAATGCCGGAGCTCGTCACTTCAATCATCGCAGTTCGGAAAGGTGAGGGAGATGTCGCACTCGGGAACGTCTTGGGCAGTAACATCTTCAACATCTTGGGTATCCTTGGCGTAACCGTTCTGGTGCAACCTATGGTCATCCCTGGCGAGATTATTCGTCTCGATATCTGGGTTCTGTGTGCCTCAACGCTTGTCCTTATCGGTTTTGCCCGAAGCGGCTGGTCAATCAGTCGGCGCGAGGGCGGGCTCTTTGTGCTTGCTTACATTGTCTATCTTGGTGTGCTTCTGGTTCGGTAAACGTTCACTCGGATAGCCTGGCTGTTTAGTGAAACCGACCGTTACAGCGGTGCAGTTATGGCCCGTTTTGCCCCCGTACCAGGTTACTCCGCCCCGCTCTAACACGACCAGCGCCCCCGGCGGCGGATCCTTGGCGCGGGGCGACCTGTCAGCGAAACTGGAATTCAGGTTCCGCGGGGAAAGACATGGAAATACCTGTCCAGTGCCCATTGCGCAGCCTTGCAACGTTCCGCCCGTCAACACGCATCCGGGTCGTCAGGACAAATGCGGCCTGCCCTTTGCGCGGCCCGGCTTTCTGGGCTGCATCGTCAGAACGCTCGGCCCTGTCGAACAGCATCCCATCGGGTTTTGCCGACCGCCGGGACCGAAAGTTCGGAACCAAATGCGGCTTTCGATCCGTTTCGTCAGACGAGCGCGACGCTTCAATCCGCTTGACATGCTGCAACTCTGACCGAAGCCTTTTTGCAGTCTCAGCCTGTCTGCGCTCAAAGGAATAAGCGCTCAACGCCTCATCGATCATTCGGGCGGTGTGAACATACCCCGCAGAACGTGTGAGTTCCGAGAGCTCTGCCAGACGGTCGGAAATCCGGCTTTCGTCCCGTGAGACGGTTTTTTCGAGCGATCCTTGGTGTGTTGCGTTGGGCATCCGAACTGACTCTGAAAAGACGTTGAGTGATGCGCAATCCGGCCCGAGCTTTGACACAAGCCGATGCGCAAAGATGCGTGTCACTACGCGCCCGGCGCCGGAGAGTCGACCATCCCGCATTCAAGTGGCGGAAAAGCGCCTTAAACACACATTTGAGGCAAAGAAAACATATCGCCCGCTCTCCAGGCGCGGGTTTGCGGCACTGCGACGGAGAATGTTGGATTGATCCGCACGACAGACCTAACCCTGCCCCTGCACCAGCAGGTCCAGCATGTCCGAGATATCCTCGATCTCTTCCGCGATCACATGGGTCACCGAATGCGCCCGCTGCATCCGGCCTGTCACCTTCAGCAACCGCCCCGAGATCACCGCACGGCGGAAGCGTTCGTAGATTTTGCGCCAGACCACCACGTTGACGATCCCGGTCTCATCCTCAAGCGTCAGAAAGATCACGCCTTTGGCCGTCCCCGGCCGCTGCCGCAGGATCACCAGCCCGGCCACGGCCACACGCGCCCCTTCGGGCGGGGCCTCCAGCTGGGCGGAGGGCAGACAGGACGGCGGTCGCGGCCAGTCCCGGTTTGAAACCGCGCGGTGAAAAGGGGCAACAAGCATGAGAACAAAAATAGAACAAAATACAGGAAAGTCCAGACACGGCGTAAGGAGTCGCAAATGAGGCTGGAAACACCTAACTCCCTTCACTAAGGAAGGTTTCGAACATCGCAAAAGGAAGACGCACGCAATGGCAAAGATCACCTATGTCGAGCATGGCGGTACCGAGCACACTGTCGAGGTCGCCAACGGACTGACCGTCATGGAAGGGGCCCGTGACAACAATATTCCCGGCATCGAGGCCGATTGCGGCGGTGCCTGCGCCTGCTCGACCTGCCATGTCTATGTTCACCCCGACTGGGTCGAGAAAATCCCGGCCAAGGACGACATGGAAGAGGACATGCTGGATTTCGCCTATGAGCCCGACCCGGCCCGCTCGCGCCTGACCTGCCAGATCAAGGTGACCGACGCGCTGGACGGCCTGATTGTCCAGATGCCTGAAAAGCAGATCTGATGCCCAACAAAGCGCCGCGTCAGCCCGCCCGCCTGTGGCAATGTCGGGTGCGCAGCGCTTTGCTCCCTTTTGGCCTGTGGTGCGCGCTGCCAATCGCCGTCGCGGCGGATACCATCACCGACGCCCGCTTCGCGGAACCAACCACGCGATACGCGCATGGCGTTTTGGGTGACAATATCGAATACGGCGCGCTGGAACTTGTGGTCAATGACACAGTCGTAACGGTTCGCCTGCCACAGGACCGTGTATTCGAAGACCTTGCGCCGCGTCTGGCAGACATCGACAGGGACGGCGCGGTCGAAGCAATTGTCGTTGAAACGCAGGACACAACCGGCGCTCAGCTTGCGATCTACAACGCCGCTGGAGAAAAAATCGCAGCCACACCTCATATCGGCGCACGATTCCGCTGGCTCGCCCCGGTCGGTGCTGCTGATCTGGATGGTGACGGCAATATCGAGATCGCCTATATTGATCGCCCCCACCTGGCCAAAACCCTGCGCATCTGGCGCTTCAAAGATGGTGGACTGACCGAAATCGCTGCTCTGCCCGGCCTGACCAACCACAAGATCGGTGAGGATGTCATTTCCGGCGGCCTGAGGAGCTGTGGCGACCATCCCGAAATGATCCTCGCCAGCGCAGACTGGTCGCGGATCATCCGTGTTTCCTATCAGGATGGCTGGCATCTGACGGACCTCGGTCCGCTCAAACAGCGCGACAGTCTTACATCAGCCCTGAATTGCTGATCCGCTTCTTCATCTGGCCAAAAGATCCTGGAGGGTGAGTGGTTGAAAAGAAATCGTCCAGCGGACGATTTCGACCGCAAACGCGCGCAGCGCCGGGAGGCCGCAAGGCCGAGGGGGCAAAGCCCCCTGCCCGATCATCCCTCCAAAGCGCGCCAGCCGATATCGCTGCGATAGAACCCTTCGGGCCAATCCACGGCATCAACCATTTGGTACGCCCGGTCGCGCGCCTCTTGCAGCGTTTTTCCGCGCGCGGTCACGTTCAGAACGCGCCCGCCGACGGCCTGCACCTGCCCCGCGGCCTCGCTTGTGCCCGCATGAAACACCATATTGCTGCTGTCCTCGGGCAAGCTGTCCAATCCTTTGATGACCGTGCCCTTCTCGTAGGTTCCCGGATAACCTTTGGCCGCCATCACGACCGTCATCGCGTGATCATCGGCCCAGTTGACCCGCATCTCGCCCAGCCGCCCTTCGGCGGTGGCATGCAACAGGTCCATCGCCTGCGCGCCCAGACGCATCATCAGGACCTGACATTCCGGGTCCCCAAAACGGACGTTGTATTCCACAAGGCGCGGCTGGCCGTCCTTGATCATCAGCCCTGCATAGAGAATTCCCTGAAACGGCGTGCCCCGGCGCTTCATCTCGGCAATGGTGGGGCGCACGATCTCTTCCATCGCACGCGCTTCAACTTCCGCGCTCAGAACCGGCGCCGGAGAATAGGCGCCCATCCCCCCGGTGTTCAGGCCCGTGTCACCATCACCCACCCGCTTGTGGTCTTGTGCCGTGCCGATGGACAGGATGTCTTGGCCGTCGCACAGAACAAACAAAGACGCTTCTTCGCCGTCCATAAACTCTTCGATCACGACCTCGGCCCCCGCGCCACCAAAGGCACCGCCGAACATGTCGTCAATGGCGTCAAGTGCCGTGTCTTCGTCCATGGCCACGATCACGCCCTTGCCGGCGGCCAGACCATCGGCCTTGACCACGATGGGCGCGCCCTGTTCGCGGATATAGGCCTTGGCGGGTTCGGGCGCGGTGAACCGCGCATAGGCAGCGGTGGGCGCATGTGCCGCGTCACAGATTTCCTTGGTAAAGCTTTTTGAGGCTTCCAGCCGGGCCGCTTCGGCGGACGGTCCGAAAACCAGCACCCCGGCTTCGCGCAGGCGATCCGCCACTCCGGCGGCCAAGGGGGCCTCGGGGCCGACAATCACAAAATCAATCGCGTTTTCCTCGGCAAAGCTGACAACGGCCCCGCCGTTTTCGATATCCAGAGCGGCACAATCCGCGATCTGAGCGATCCCGGCATTGCCCGGCGCCACGATCAGACGGTCGCATTTGGGGTTTTGCATCACCGCCCAGGCCAGGCTGTGTTCGCGCCCGCCGCTGCCGAGAATAAGGATGTTCATGGGGTCGTCTCCGATCTGCTTGGCCTCGCCTGCGCGGCGTTCTAAGCTGGGTGAGCATTTGAAACAAGGCGCTGAAATGTCCGACCTGCTTGATGACCCGATTCCGGGCCAAAACACCCCTGAATACACGGTTTCCGAGGTCTCAGGCGAGGTGAAGCGCACGCTGGAAGGCGCGTTCGGACGAATCCGCGTGCGCGGTGAAGTCGGGCGCGTGTTCAAGGCTCGATCCGGGCACCTGTACTACGACATCAAGGACGACCGGAACGTTTTGGCCTGCACGACATGGAAAGGTCAGGTTTCCAGCCTCTCGGTCGTGCCAGAGGAAGGGCTGGAGGTAGTCGTCACCGGTCGCCTGACCGCTTTTGGCGCGCAATCCAAATACAACCTGAATGTCGATGAAGTTGCGGTCGCTGGTCAGGGCGCGCTTATGGCTTTGCTGGAAAAGCGCAAGAAACAGCTTGAGGCCGAAGGTTTGTTTGCGCCCGAGCGTAAGAAGCCCCTGCCGTATCTTCCGCAGATCATCGGCGTTGTGACATCGCCTTCGGGCGCGGTGATCCGTGACATTCTGCACCGGCTTCGGGACAGGTTCCCGCGCAAGGTGCTGATCTGGCCGGTGGCCGTGCAGGGTGCAAAC
>NZ_JBXWSG010000125.1:0-7574 GCF_059613305.1 Ruegeria sp. BHSB056
AGATCGATGATGTTGTCGGTGCCATCCCGGTTCACCTGTTCTGTGGCATCTGGGGCACCATCGCCGTCATTTTCTACGGTGACGCGAGCCTGGGCTCGCAGCTTCTGGGCATCGTCGCATACGGCGTTTTCACCTTTGTCGGCGCACTGATCCTGTGGGCGATCCTGAAATCCACCGTCGGCATCCGTGTCAGCGAAGAGGATGAGATCAACGGCCTCGACATGGCTGAACTGGGAATGGAAGCATACCCCGAATTCTCGAAAGGCTAAGCCTTGCCTTCACCTGACAAAAAACCCGGGCGTTCGCGCCCGGGTTTTCGTTTCAAATGTCGCGTCTGCGTCTACACCCCAAGTTCCACTATTGCTTTGGCCAAAATCGGCACAGTCGCTGCGTTCAGCCCGGCAATGTTCAGGCGACTGTCGCCGACCATGTAGATACCGTGTTCAACGCGCAGTTTCTCGACCAGTTCCGGGGCCGCACCCAAGCGCGAGAACATGCCGCGGTGCTGGGCGATGAACCCAAACCGGTCGGATCCGGCCAGACGCTGCAACTCGTCAGCCAGTTGCTGGCGCAGGCCCAGCATGGACAGGCGAACCTCTTCCAGCTCAGTTGCCCAGTCTGCCCGCAACGCCTCATCCATAAGAATGGTCGTCACCACGCGCGCGCCGTGATCCGGCGGGAAGGAGTAGTTCTGGCGATTCAAAAACGCCAGAGTGGCCTGATTCAACGCCGTTTCAGCCGCGTTGTCACTGACGGCCATCAGCAACCCGGTGCGCTCACGATAGACGCCGAAGTTTTTCGAACATGACGCCGCAATCAGACATTCCTTTACCGATGAGGCCACCAGTCGCACGCCTTGCGCATCCTCTTCCAGACCGTCACCAAAGCCCTGATAAGCAATGTCGATCATCGCAACGAGGCCCAGCGCATTGATCAGGTTCACGACCTCCTGCCATTGCACCATATTCAGATTGGCACCGGTCGGATTGTGGCAGCAGCCATGCAGCAAAACCACGTCACCCGCTTTGGCAGTTTTCAGGTCTGCGATCATCCCATCGAAATCGACGCCCCGAGTGTCTTCATCGAAGTAACGATACTGAACCGTTTCCATCCCCAGATAATTCAGGATCGACAGATGGTTGGGCCAGGTCGGGTTCGACACAAACACACGTGCCGAAGGGTTCGCCATCCGGATCAACTCGAACGCCTGACGGCAGGCACCGGTGCCGCCGGGTGTCGCCACTGCGGCGATATTGCCGCGTGGCACAGAAGTACCCAAAATCAAACCGATCATCACATCCGCATAGGCCGGATCACCAGCCAGACCGGTATAGGCCTTTGTTTCCTGTTCTTCCCAGATGCGCTGTTCGGCGGCTTTCACCGCGCGCATCACCGGCGTCACGCCTTCGGCATTCTTGTAGACACCAACACCCAGATCGATCTTCTGATCGCGCGGGTCTTCGCGGTACATCTGCATCAGCGCCAGAATCTTGTCGGCGGGCTGCGGTTTCAGGTTCTCGAACATCAGTTCTCTCCGGTTGCGACGGGCAGGGTCGGGAAGGCACCCCATTCAGCCCAGGAGCCGTCATAAAGCGAGTGGTCTTTCTTGCCCATGCGTTCTAACGCAAGGCTGAGAATCGCGGCCGTGACGCCAGACCCGCACGAGGTAATCGCCGGTTTCGACAGATCGACACCTGCAGCCTCGAATATGGCGCGGCAGTCCTCGGGCGACTTCATTGTTCCGTTGGCGTTCAACAACTGCCCAAAGGGCACATTCCGCGAGCCGGGAATATGGCCCGAACGCAGCCCTTCGCGCGGCTCGGGTGCGGTTCCGGCAAACCGGTCGGCCGAGCGGGCATCGATGATCTCGTGATCTGCCAGCTTAGCGGCGGCGGAAACTTGCGTGACGTCCCGGACAAGCTGGTTTTGCACGCGAACAGTCATGTGGCGGTCGCGAATGACCGGAGGCAGATCCTCGATCTCGCGCCCCTCGGCCTGCCATTTTGGCAAACCCCCATCCAGAGCCGCGATGTTTTCCTGCCCCATAAGACGGAACAGCCACCAAACGCGCGCTGCGGACATCAGCCCGGCACCATCATAAACCACAACCTGATGACCATCACCGACACCCATGGCGCGCAGTCGTGACATGAATTTTTCGACCGGCGGCGCCATATGAGGCAGGTCGGAACGGTGATCTGATATCTCATCAATATCGAAGAACCGTGCTCCGGGGATATGCCCGGCATCATATTCGGCCTTGGCATCACGGTTTTGCGCGGGCAAATACCACGACCCGTCTAGAATCCGCAGATCCGGGTCTTTCATATGCGCGGCCAGCCATTCGGTGGATACGAGGGTTTTCGGATCGTCCAGCATCAAAGCCTCCCCTAAGCGAGCTTGGGGTTTCCCTATACCCCGTGGCATGGGCGTTCAAGGCTGGATAGCGCTAGCGCTTGTGAACGTCTGGATTTATCGCGCCTTGCGCAGGCGGAAATGCTGGATGATGCCGATGATGCTGATCACAATCCAGAAGCCTTCGATCAGCATCGAGGCCAGATTGAAATTCTCAAGCAGCGAAAAGACGATCAGGACAGACCCCAGCAGGTTGATCACCGGAAAGGCCAGATCATCGGAATTCATCATCCGCATCTGCGTCGCGAAATACGCGGCCACCACGATCAGCGCCCCGAATGAGCCGATGGCATCCACGATGGTAAGAGTGTCAAAAATGGCAGTCATTAAGGTGCCTTACCAATTTCAGGAGTTTCTGTGTGTTGGGCGTAGTGATGCATATTCAGAAACGCAGCCCCCTGCGAACCGGCGCGATATCCGTGCGGCAGGTCCGCAGCAAAGCGCAAACCCTGCCCGGCCTGCAAAGGCACCCAATCCTCGCCACGCAGAATTTCCAAAGTACCACTGAGGACAAACACTTCCTCGGTCACCCCAGCGGCATGAGCCGGGGATTCGTGGTTTTGGTTCGCGGCAAGGTTCACGTGAAAGGTCTCGGCTCCCAGTTCGGGATCGAAGGGAAAGACGATCTTGACCTCGATACTGCCGGGAAAGGTAACAGTCTGAAAGACCGATGGATCGCCCAGCGTTGTATCGATCAGCCCGCTGAGCGGTATCTGAAAGCCCTTGGCGATTTTCCAAAGCGTGGCGATCGTTGGGCTTGATTCGCCGCGCTCAATCTGACCTAGCATGGCTTTGCTGACCCCGGTCATCTCGGCGACTTTAGACAGGCTCAACCCCGAAGCTGTCCGCACATCCCGTAATTTCAGCGTAATGTCGTCCATAGCCATACCCGCGCCCTGCGATTTACCTTGTACGTTATAACGCACATGTGCTACGTGCGCTATAACGCACGAACCCCGAATTATGCAACCCGAGGCAACAGGGAAAACAGCATCATGCCAATGTACCGATCCAGAACCTCTACCCACGGCCGCAACATGGCTGGCGCACGTGGCCTTTGGCGGGCCACAGGTATGGGTGACGACGATTTCGGCAAACCGATCATCGCCATCGTCAACTCGTTCACGCAGTTTGTGCCGGGTCACGTGCATCTGAAGGACCTGGGCCAGATGGTCGCGCGCGAGGTCGAAGCCGCAGGTGGCGTGGCGAAAGAGTTCAACACCATCGCCGTGGATGACGGCATCGCAATGGGCCATGACGGGATGCTGTATTCGCTGCCCTCGCGCGAAGTGATCGCGGATTCGGTCGAATATATGGTCAACGCCCATTGTGCGGATGCGATGGTCTGCATTTCGAACTGTGACAAGATCACTCCCGGCATGCTGATGGCCGCCATGCGCCTGAACATCCCGGCCATTTTCGTCTCAGGCGGTCCGATGGAAGCGGGCAAGATCGACATCGCAGATCTGGAGGCCAAGAAGATTGACCTTGTGGACGCTATGGTGGCCGCTGCGAACGACAAGTTCACTGACGAACAGGTTCAGCATATCGAAGAAAACGCCTGCCCCACATGTGGTTCGTGCTCAGGTATGTTCACCGCGAATTCGATGAATTGTCTGGCCGAGGCGCTGGGTCTGGCCCTGCCGGGTAACGGCTCGACTCTGGCGACGCACGCAGACCGCAAAGAACTGTTCCTTGAAGCTGGCCGCCGGATCGTCGAGATCACCAAGCGCCATTACGATCTGGACGAAAAAGGCTTTCTGCCCCGTGAGATTGCCACCTTTGATGCGTTCGAAAATGCCATGAGCCTCGATATCGCCATGGGTGGATCGACCAACACGGTGCTGCACCTGCTGGCCATCGCGCATGAGGGTGAAGTTGACTTCACTATGGCCGATATGGACCGCCTCAGCCGTCGTGTTCCCTGCCTCTGCAAAGTCGCGCCCAACACCGAAAATGTGCATATGGAAGACGTCCACCGTGCCGGTGGTATCTTCTCGATCCTGGGTGAGCTCAGCCGTGCGGGCCTGCTGCACAACGAATGCAGCACCGTGCATTCGGCCACGATGGGAGAGGCGATTGCCAACTGGGACATCACCATCGCCAACAACCCCAAGGCACAGGAACTGTTCAAGGCCGCCCCCGGCGGTGTGCGCACCACACAGGCGTTCAGCCAGTCGAACCGGTTCAAGGAACTGGACACCGATCGCAAGGGCGGCGTGATCCGGTCCAAGGAACACGCGTTCAGTCAGGACGGTGGTCTGGCGGTTCTGTTCGGCAACATCGCCCGCGACGGCTGCATCGTGAAAACCGCTGGTGTGGATGCCAATATCCTGCAATTCACTGGCTCGGCTTACGTGTGCGAAAGCCAGGATCAGGCAGTCAGCGATATTCTCACTGGCAAGGTGAAAGAGGGCGACGTGGTGGTGATCCGCTATGAAGGCCCGCGCGGCGGTCCGGGGATGCAGGAAATGCTGTACCCGACATCCTATCTGAAATCGAAGGGTCTGGGCAAAGCCTGCGCCCTGCTAACCGACGGGCGGTTTTCGGGCGGAACATCCGGTCTATCGATCGGCCATGTCTCGCCCGAGGCGGCTGAAGGCGGAGAGATTGGCCTGGTCCAGAATGGCGACACGATTGAAATCGACATCCCCAACCGCTCGATCAATCTGGCCGTCTCAGATGAAGAGCTTGCCGCCCGGCGCGAAGCACAGGACGCTAAAGGCTGGGTGCCTGCTGCGCCGCGCAAACGCAAGGTGTCTACCGCGCTGAAGGCCTATGCCAAGCTGACCACCAGCGCGGCAAAAGGTGCCGTGCGTCAGGTTTGAGATTGCGAAATAGTTATCGACCCAGAGCCGCACCTGCAGCTCTGGGTGTGTTTCGCAAGATCTTCTCGTGCTAAGGTTGTACTCTAGCTTTTGCGTACATAAATAGGCTTCACTCACTCATTTGTGAGGAAAATACCAACATTCAAAGGAAAAAAGATATGGGAAAAGGTGCACCTCAAAACGATCCAAACGGAGCTGGGTACCCTTCACAAACTAACAACCCATCTGGCGGAGGTCGTGGCAACGACAATGCCGGCGGCAAAAAATAAACTACATATGCCTGAAGTCTTGGATGCGGTTTTCTGACGTGGATATCGCGACGAAAAGACGGCGCTGCGTAAGTGACTTACTTACGCAGCGAAATACAAACTCTCAAACCATCAATCGCCCAGCTTGGCGTGAATTTCGTCCAGATCGATTTCGCCAATCGGCATCTTGTTTGCCGGGTTTTCGAAATCGTATTTGAACAACTCGAAATCCTGCTTGTAGATTTCATAGACCAGATGCATCGACAGGTCGTCGAAATAGTCCTCAACCGGATGTGCGCGCTTGGGTCCATGGCCTTCGGATTCGTTGAATCGGGGTATTTCGGACAGCGAAACTGAATGCTTCAGCTTGGTATTATCCAGAACCCCCTGCATCCCATCGTTGAACGCTTCGGTCCAGAAGATCCGATCATAACGACCGCCGTTCACGATGAAGGTCGACACATGACCAGACATGGCAGACCAGTGAATATCCGGGTCCATCGGGCGTCGCCAGCGGATGGTATCACGCGCAAACAACAGGAACCGGCGAAAGCTGGCGATCTGGTCAAACTCTCCCTTGCCATCGTCTCCGCCCACTTCGATCCCGTAATTGTAGATCAGCGTTGGCACCAGATTGCCACGATACCGTTTGCCGTTACGCTGGATCCCGCAGATCTTGTCGAAAAACGAGCTCAGAATACGCGTGTACGGGTTGCGCACACAGGTAAAGGAATACGAGGCGTGATCGCGCACATTTTTGGAAATCAGGTCCTGGCTCTGATCAAAGGCCCATTTGTGCATACCATCCTTGGCGTCATGGATATCGCCGTCAAAGAACTGGCCGTGATCCGAATAATACATGATCTGCCCAATGGTCGAGCAGGCGCATTTGGGCACGACGCGGTACACCATGCTTTCGCTCTCGGTCATCCAGGTACCGGGAAAACCCATCTGCTGTGCCTCCTACGCTGGTCTGGTCTCAAACCGATATGCCAGCTTTTGATAACAAGGAACCAAAATTATTCTGTTTATTCAATCGCTCATCCTCAGTATCACGGTTGAAACCGGGCAGAAACGGAAATTACCTAACCTCGATGGCTAAGATTGCCTATATATTGTTGTGCCATAAGGACCCTGATGCAATCATTGCACAGGCTGAACAGCTGACTGCTGCGGGCGATTGCATGGCGATCCACTTTGACGCCAGCGCCAGCCCCGAAGCTTACGGGCGCATCCGTTCCGCGCTGGATCAAAATCCGAACGTGACCTTTGCAAAAAGGCGCATCAAATGCGGCTGGGGAGAGTGGTCGCTGGTGCAGGCCACGCTGAACGCGCTGCAGGCTGCTGTCGAAACCTTCCCACGCGTCACGCATTTTTATATGCTGTCCGGTGATTGCATGGCGATCAAAACGGCAGAATACACCCATCAGTTTCTGGATAATCACGACAAGGATTTCATTGAAAGCCACGACTTTTTCGAAAGCGACTGGATCAAGACCGGCATGAAAGAAGACCGGCTAATCTATCGCCATTATTTCAATGAACGAGCCCAGCCCAAACTATTCTACACCGCCTATGAAACGCAGAAGCGTTTTGGGTTGACGCGCAAAATTCCCGAAGACCTTCAGGTGATGATTGGCAGCCAATGGTGGTGTCTTCGCCGCCGAACGGTCGAGATGATCCTGGATCTTCTGCAGCAGCGTAGGGACATAATCCGGTTTTTTTCGACCACCTGGATACCCGATGAAACCTTCTTTCAAACGCTGGTTCGTCACCTGATCCCGAAGGGCGAAATCGAAAACCGTACACCGACATTTCTGATGTTTTCGGATTATGGAATGCCCGTCACGTTCTACAACGATCACTATGACATGCTTCTGGGTCAGGACTATTTGTTTGCCCGCAAGATCAGCCCAGAGGCACATGAGCTGAAAGAGCGTCTCGGCTCACTTTACGCGAGTGAGGGCATCGACTTTCCCATCTCGAACGAGGGGCGCAGCCTGTATGCGTTTCTGGCTGGCCGGGGGCGCATCGGGCGCCGGTTCGGGCAACGTTTCTGGGAGGCCGAAAGTGTTCTGGGCCC
>NZ_JBXWSG010000126.1:0-6974 GCF_059613305.1 Ruegeria sp. BHSB056
ACCTCGGCGCTGGATCCTGAACTGGTGGGCGAAGTTCTCGACACGATGCGGCTTTTGGCCGAAGAAGGGATGACAATGATTTGTGTCACGCATGAGATGGGTTTCGCTCGTGATGTATCAGACCGGGTTGCTTTTTTTCATCAGGGCGTGATGGAAGAGATCGGCCCGCCCGCCCAGATTTTTAGCGAAGCCCAATCCGAACACACCCGCAAATTCCTGGCGAATGTGCGATAAGAGCCCCCGCCCCAAAACAATTAGGAAGGTCACCTTCATGTCCCAGAATATCTTCACCGGCACCATGCCAGCCCTGATGACCCCCTGCAAACCGGACCGGACACCGGATTTCGACGCGCTGGTGAAAAAGGGCAAGGAAATGATCGCAGCGGGCATGTCTGCCGTAGTCTATTGCGGCTCGATGGGCGACTGGCCTCTCTTGTCGGATGCCGAACGGATGGAAGGTGTCGAACGTCTGATCGCGACCGGACTGCCCGTTGTCGTCGGCACAGGTGCGATAAATTCGAAATCCGCCGTGGCGCTTGCCGCGCATGCGCAAAAGGTTGGAGCGGCAGGGCTTATGGTGATCCCGCGTGTATTGTCGCGTGGATCGTCCATCGCGGCGCAGCGTAACCATTTCAAAGCGATCCTGTCGGCTGCACCTGATATCCCGGCAATCATCTATAACAGCCCGGTTTACGGCTTTGCGACGCGCGCCGATCTGTTCCTGGAATTGCGTGCAGATCATCCGAACCTTGTTGGGTTCAAGGAATTCGGCGGCAAAAGCGATCTGCGCTATGCGGCGGAACACATTACCTCGAAAGATGATCAGGTTACACTGATGGTTGGTGTGGACACCGAGGTCTACCATGGCTTCGTCAATTGCGGCGCCACCGGCTCGATCACGGGGATCGGCACTGCCCTGCCTAAGGAGGCACTTCTGCTGGCGGCCCTGTGTCAGAAAGCAGCTGCCGGTCATGCCGAGGCCCGCCTTCGCGCGCGGGAACTGGAAGAAGCCTTTGGTGTGCTGGCCAGCTTTGACGAAGGCACCGATCTGGTGCTGTATTACAAACACCTGCTGGTCCTGAATGGCGAAGAGGAATACCGTTTGCACTTCAACGAAACCGACGAGTTGACAGATGCCCAGCGCAACTATTGCGAACAGCAATACCACCTGTTCCGCACTTGGTTTACTAATTGGTCCGGCCAGGGCGGGGTCATTGCTGAATGCATGTGATTGACAGTCACACAGGGGGAATGCCTACGCGGGTGATCCTCGACGGCGGCCCCGATCTGGGGTCCGGCCCACTGGCCGAGCGTGTACGACGCTTGGCCACCGAGCATGAGGCGTTCTACAAATCCATCTTGTTGGAACCGCGTGGGCAGCCCGGTATGGTGGGGGCGCTTCTGGTCGCGCCCGAAGATTCAGGATGCGAGACCGGCGTGATCTATTTCGATGCGGATGCCGTTCTGGGCATGTGCGGGCATGGCACCATCGGTTTGAGTGTCACTCTGGCCCATATGGGTCGGATCCGGCCCGGCACGCACCGGGTGGAAACGCCGGTCGGGGTCATCTCGGTGGAGTTGCTGGACGCCAATACCGTGCGCGTCACAAATGTCGAGAGCCGTCGCGTGCGGGCAGCTGTGCAGATTGAGGTTGACGGCCATGGGTCAATCACCGGCGATCTTGCCTACGGTGGGAATTGGTTCTTCATTGTCGACCCCAGCCCGATCCCGGTGAACCCGGGAAACATTCGTGCGTTGACCGATTTGACCATCGCCATACGAGAAGCCTGCATCGCACAGGGGGTGCGTGGTGAAAACGGGGAACTGGTCGACCACGTGATCCTACAGGATCAATCCCCCAACAAGGATGTTCACAGCCGTAACTTTGTACTGTGCCCAGACAATCAATATGACCGGTCGCCCTGCGGCACCGGCAGTTCGGCGCGCCTCGCCTGTCTGGCGGCAAACGGAGCGCTGGCCGCCGGGGAAAAGATTGTGCAGGAAAGCGTGATCGGCAGCCCCTATGTGCTGAGCTACCAACCCGGCCCGAACGGGGGTGTCATTCCCACCCTGACCGGGCAAGCGCATATCATGTCGGAAGCCAAGTTGATTTTCGCGCCGAATGATCCGTTCCGTGATGGCATCGCGTTTTGAAATCATGTTCGGGGACAGACGCTGTTCGGTCCCCGACCCCCCACCACGATTTGAGAACCTGTAACCATGCAGCATGATACCAAGACGGACATAGTTGTGATCGGTGCTGGCATCATTGGCATCAGCGCTGCGCTGGAACTGAAAAAGCGCGACAGGAACGTGCTGGTGCTGGACCGTGAAGGCGTTGCAGCCGAGGCGTCAAAGGGCAATGCCGGGGCCTTTGCCTTTACAGATATCGTGCCGCTTGCAACCCCGGGGATCATGCGCAAAGCGCCGAAATGGCTGCTTGATCCGCTGGGGCCTTTGTCGATCCCGCCCGCTTATGCGCTGAGTATTGCACCGTGGATGCTCCGGTTCTGGCGGGCCAGTTGGCGAGATCGTTATGCTGCCTCACTGTCCGCACAGGCCGCGCTGATGAACCACAGCCGCGCCGCGCTGGAGCGCCAGATCGCGTATGTTGACGGCGAGGCGCTGATGCAGCGCCAAGGCCAGTTGCAGTTGTTCGAGAGTGAGAGCGAATTCCGTGCCAGCCTGCCCACTTGGGACCTGCGCAAGGACCATGGCATCCCGTTTGATCTTCTGGACAGTCCGAATGCTATTGCCGAAATTCAACCCGGACTGAACCGGCGATTCACCCATGCGGGTTTTACCCCGACATGGATGAATACCGTCGATCCGTCCCGCTGGACCGAGCATCTGGCGGCACAGTTCATCGCGCGCGGTGGGCAGGTAAAGGTCGCGGGGATCACGGCACTGAAACCAACCGACGACGGCGTGCGCCTTGACACGGACAACGGCGACATTTCGGCAGGTCAGGTGATTGTCGCCGCCGGAGCCTGGTCACACCAACTGGCCAAATCCCTAGGGGATCATATCCCGCTTGAGACCGAACGGGGTTATAACACGACCCTGCCCGAAGGCGCTTTTGACCTGCGCACGCATCTGACCTTTGGGGGGCATGGGTTTGTGGTAACCCGGATCAACGGCGGCGTGCGCATCGGTGGCGCGGTCGAACTGGGTGGATTGAAGCTGGCCCCGAATTACCGGCGCGCTGACACGTTGCTGGCCAAGGCCGGGCGCTTCATGCCAGACCTTAACCTAGAGGGCGGCACGCAATGGATGGGCTTTCGCCCGTCACTGCCCGACAGCCTGCCAGTGATTGACCGATCTTCGCGCGCACCAGAGGTGCTTTATGCCTTTGGCCATGGTCATCTGGGGCTGACCCAATCCGCAGGCACGGCCGAACTGGTGGCTGATCTGGTCACTGACGCCAAGCCGGTGCTCGATATGTCGCCTTTCTCATCCACACGCTTCTAATCTGGAGAACACCTTATGAAAATCACCGGGCTGAACGTATATCAGGTCGATCTGCCGCTGAAAGAAGGCCGTTATAGCTGGTCCAACGGCAATTTTGTCGAAGTGTTTGACAGCACCGTTCTGGAAATCATCACGGATGAGGGGTTGAAGGGCTATGCAGAATGCTGCCCGCTTGGCTCGGCCTATCTGCCGTCTTTCGCGCTCGGCGTCCGGGCCGGGCTGGCAGAGCTGGCCCCGCATTTGATCGGGCAGGACCCACTGAATATCGGTCAGATCAACCGTACGATGGATGCGGCCTTGCGGGGTCATCCCTATGCCAAGGCTCCGGTGGATATTGCCTGCTGGGATCTGCTGGGCAAGGCCACGGACCAGCCGCTTTACACATTGCTGGGAGGCGCTGCGCAGGATGATGTGGTGCTTTATCGCGCGATCAGTCAGGAAGCACCTGAGATCATGGCTAAAAAGATCGAAGGCTATGCCGCCGAAGGCTACACCAAGTTTCAGCTCAAGGTAGGTGGCGAGGCCAATGACGACATTGACCGTATCCACGCCACCCGCGCCGTTCTGAAAAAGTCGGACCTGCTGGTTGCGGACGCCAATACCGGCTGGACCCGGCACGAGGCCGCACGCGTGGTGGGCGCGATTTCGGGTCTGGATGTCTATGTGGAACAGCCTTGCCTGACCTATGAGGAATGCGTGTCGATCCGCCGCCGCACTGCATTGCCTTTTGTGATGGACGAGGTGATCGAGACCCCCAACACGCTGGTCCGCGGCATTGCCGAAGACGCAATGGATGTGATCAACCTGAAAATCTCGAAAGTCGGAGGGTTGACCAAAGCCCGTCTTATGCGGGACCTCTGCGTGGCGCACGGCATCCCCATGACGATCGAAGACACCTGGGGCGGTGACATCACCACGGCGGCCATCGCACATCTGGCCCGTTCAACGCCGTCCGAGTTCACATTCTCTGCCACGGATTTCAACTCTTACGGCACGGTGGACATTGCCGAGGGTGCGCCAAAGCGTGTCAACGGCCGGATGACCGCACCCGCCCATCCGGGTCTGGGTGTTACACCGATTTTTGACGCTCTGGGCGAGCCTGTCGCACAATATTGAGAGATCCGATGCGGAGCAGCAAAACCGTTCATGTCATTTCAGCCCATGCAGAAGGCGAAGTAGGCGATGTTATCGTTGGGGGCGTCGCCCCGCCACCGGGCGATACCTTGTGGGAACAGCGCAGCTTTGTCGCCGGCGACCAGACGCTGCGCAACTTCGTTCTGAACGAACCTCGGGGCGGTGTTTTCCGTCATGTAAATCTTCTGGTGCCCCCGAAACACCCCAAGGCGGACGCGGCTTTCATCATTATGGAACCCGAAGACACACCGCCCATGTCCGGCTCGAACTCGATATGTGTTTCAACCGTATTGCTGGATGGCGGGATCATTCCGATGCAGGAACCCGAAACTCATATGGTGCTTGAGGCCCCGGGCGGGCTGGTTCATGTCCGGGCAGAATGCAGCGGTGGCAAAGCGCAACGCATTTTCGTGCAAAACCTGCCCAGCTTTGCCGACAAACTGTCTGTCCCACTTGAGGTACCCGGATTGGATACGATCATGGTTGATACCGCCTATGGGGGTGACAGTTTTGTCGTGGTCGATGCACAGGCTTTGGGATTCGAGATTGTCGAACATGAGGCCCGTGACATTGCCCGATTGGGGGTGAAGATCACCAATGCAGCCAATGAACAGCTTGGGTTTTCGCATCCTGAAAACCCGGATTGGGACCATATCTCATTCTGTGCTTTCTGCGGCCCGATCAGCGAGACCGAAACCGGATTGACCGGAAAATCTGCCGTGGCGATCCAACCCGGCAAGGTTGATCGGTCGCCTACAGGTACAGCGGTTTCCGCGCGCATGGCGCTGATGGCAGCAAAAGGGTTGATGTCGCCGGGTCAAACGTTCGAGGCGGTCTCGATCATCGGATCACGGTTCACCGGTCGGATTGTCGATACCACCGAAGTGGCGGGCCGCGCCGCGATTGTCCCCGAAATCAGTGGGCGCGGCTGGATCACCGGCATTCATCAACACATGCTTGACCCGGATGACCCCTGGCCTGGCGGGTATCGTTTGTCGGACACCTGGGGTGTCTGACTAAACAGTGCATTGGCCGCGCCCGCTCTCAGGGAAAGGCGGTCACAGAAGGTCCCATTCGCACTTGGTCATACCTCGCTGTCTCAGCAGGGTTGAAACAACATGGATATTGGATGCATTATAAAACCGAGTGTCCTTAATCAGCTTTCTAAGTGGTCGCGTCGCGGCTCAGCTTGGAATAACCGCCGGTAACCGGTAGCTGTACCCAAACAAGTGGCAGGAAAAATATGGCAGGAAAGCGCGCAATAACCAAGCAAAGCCTACCAGATGTCATCGCGAACGATCTTCGTGAACGTATTCTGAACGGTGAACTTGCCGAAGGTGAAGCTATTCGCCAGGAAGCTCTGGCTGAGGAATACGACGTATCGCGGATGCCCATCCGCGAAGCCCTAAAGCGTCTGAACGCTGAAGGTCTGATTCAATGGGCCAATAATCGGGGCGGATCAGTCACCAAACACTCGCTGAACGAAATCGGAGAAATATTCGACCTTCGAATGCTTATTGAAGTCGATCTTTTCCGCAGAGCCATTCCGCAGATGACATCTGCCGACTTCGCACGATGCAACGAGATATTGACACAGATGGAAGCGTCTTATGACGAGAATGACGTCGGGAAGTGGGGGATCCTGAACTATCAATATCACTCCGCCCTCTACGCGGCGTCACAGAGGAAACTGACGAATGAATTGCTGGATCGCGTCAATCTGCAATCTGACCGCTATGTCCGAATGCATCTGAGCGTGATGAAACAGCGGGAACCGGCGAAAAAAGAACATCGCGAGCTGTTGAAACTGGCGCAAGCAGGGAACGTCGACGAAGCCTGCGACATGCTGATGCGGCACATCCGGCGAACAAAGGAACAGTTGCTGGAAATGATCGTAGCAAAACGCGCCATGGAGGAGACCTAACAGGGCGCTTGATTGCCCCTCTTAATTGGATACATTATCCATTACCATAGAATCGGAAATATGGAACCTTCATGACCTACACCCCCCATGGCAAGCACCTCATCGCTGGAAATTGGCTTTCAGGTGACACGTTTTTTCAGTCACTGCCCGCTTTTGGACCGTCGCACCGTTTTTCGGTGGGGCGCCTTCAGGATGTTGATGCGGCTGCGGAAGCTGCCGAAGAAGCGTTCTGGAGCTATGGTTTTTCGACCCGGGAAGACCGCGCGGCATTTCTGAACACCATCGCAGATGAGATCGAAGCCCGCGCTGAGGCGATTACTGAAATCGGCACGCAGGAAACCGGCCTGCCCGAGGCCCGTCTGCAAGGAGAGCGGGGTCGCACATCGGGCCAACTTCGCTTGTTTGCCACTCATATTCTGAGTGGTGAGTATCTGGATCGGCGCCA
>NZ_JBXWSG010000127.1:0-6964 GCF_059613305.1 Ruegeria sp. BHSB056
AGGGGGCCGGCACGCAAGTCGTCAGCCTGATTGATCTTACGGCATGGGTCGAACCGTCTACCCCAACAGATCCGCCGCCGGGTTCTCTGCGATATCGACGTCGTCGTAATACTTCTGCGCCTGAGCCATGGAGCGGTGCAGGGACAGGCGCATGGCGGCCTGAATCGGAGCGCCGTCCAGTGCGGCCTGGGTCAGAAAACCCGAGCGCAGCCCGTGGGGCGAGGCGAAGCCTTCGGGCAGCCCCGCCAGTTTCAACCGGTGTTTGACGATCTGCACAATCGCATCCGGGCTGAGGCCGCGGTTCAATACGCGATCGGCCTTGGACACGGGCCGGAAGAGGGGGCCGTCGTCAATATGGCCAACCTCGATCCAATGGACCAGCGCCTGCGCGGCGCGGGTCTTCAGCACCAGCCGCGGGGTCTCGCCCTTGGCTGTGGTCTTGGTCTCCAGCAGAGAGAGCCAGACCACACCGGTCTTTTCAAACTCCTTGAGGCTAACATCTTCGCGCCTCAGCCCGGTGATCTCCGAGCGCCGTCTACCACCAGAAGCCCAACCCAGCATTAGCAGCGCCCGGTCGCGACAGTCCCGACGCGTGCCCCGGCAAGTGGCCAGCAGCTGTTCCAGCACGTCGCGGGTAATCGGGTGCTGCGACTTGGGGGCCGGGGGGCGGGCCGCGGCGCGGCGCGCTTTGGACCGGGCCTGCTTCACTTGTGGCGCGTCAAACGGGGAGGGGAGGTTCTTCATCCGATGAAAGGCAAGCCAGGAGGCGATGCGCCGGTCCAGCGTCGACGGAGCCGGGCAGGTCAGCGATTTGCGCAGCCCCTGAGCAATCAGCGCTTCTGCGGTTTCGCGCGCCACATCCGTTTCTGGTGCGTCATTCAGATCGCGGGCGTGATCGAGAATGAAGGCGAGGGCGGTGGCCTCAGATTCCGGCCAGTCCAGTGCCGATCCGAAGCGCGCAACCTTCCACGCTGTGATGTAGAGCAAATCCCGTTCATAGGCGCGCAGCGTATTGGCGGGGGTGCCGCGGACATAGAGATCGGTCAGCGCCTCCTGATCTTCTGCGGAGAGGGCAGGGGAGGTGGCTGGAAGATAGGGTGCAGGGCTGCTCATACGCCCATTGTGCGCACAAATTCGTGGGAAATCAATCACATCTAATAAGTGGTACTTATCCATAGTAATTGTGATTAGAGGAAACGCATTAAGTAACGATCAAAAAAAGACGTTTTTGCGCGTAAAGTGGGTAAGGGGCCGTACTTCATACCCGTTCCAGGTGGATATGTCGCAAACTCTGGGGTCTAGTTGACGAGCATGTGTGATCTGAGGTTTGTGCTCGAAGAACAGTTTTCGAACAGGTTACTGGAGTATGATCTCATTGAAGGGCTGTCATTTCCCCAAGGATGCGGTTTTGTACGCTGTGTACTTCTATCTGCGGTACACAGTGTCCTATCGCGACCTTGAAGAGATCATGGCCGAACGCGGCGTGCAGGTGGACCACGCCACACTTAACAGATGGGTTGTGAAGTATTCACCGATGATCGCAGCAAGAGCGCAATCGAAGAAACGCCCAACGCTAAGCTCCTGGCGAAAGGACGAGACATATGTTCGTGTTCGCGGCAATTGGATGTACCTCTATCGGGCCGTCGACAAGGCAGGAAACACCTTGATTTCATGCTGTCCGAGCGCAGGAACCGTCCAGCAGCAGCAAGGTTCTTTGGCAAAGCGCTGTCTTCAAATGGAATCCCGAACAAGATTGTCATCGACAAAAGTGGCGCCAACGCGGCGGGCATTCGAGAGGTGAACAGGATTCTGAAGCGGTTCGGCTGCCCAGCCAAAATCCAAACAGTCAGGTCCAAGTATTTGAATAACCTGATCGAGCAGGATCATCGGTTTATCAAGCGTCGCGTGCGGCACATGTGCGGGTTTAAATCGTTCAGACCTGCTTCGGCTACTCTGGACGGTATTGAGGTTGCGAACATGATCCGAAAGCAGCAATTCCCCAGCACTACGACATCTGGCTTTCGGCAATTTTCCGAGATCGCAGGATAGGTGCGTCCGGTAATTCGCTACTTTGGCCATTCTAAAAGTTTGCGACACATCCTCGCTTCGTGCATTCCCACATTCTTCCGACGTATCTATTCTCAAAGATACCTTTGACGGGCCATGCATCTGCCATATGATGGCGATGTCTCAAATAGCTTGGCCCTGTACAATATCAGGTCAACGGTGCTGAGGTTGTAATCGATTTGGCAAAGCCTTTCTGGATGGCGGGTTTGTGTGACGTCCACATGTGTTCTGGACAAGGGGGTAAGGGGTTTCGTCTATGGCCTATATTTCAGGGCAACCAGAGCAGGACCCGCAAAAGGGTATCAACTTGATGATCGATGTGCTGGCCCGGTGGTGAAAACATCCGGGTTCTGGGGCCGATCGATACCGTCCCCCTGCATATGGCCGCCGCGGATTTCATGCTGCTCACGTCCCGATGGGAGGCATTGCCGATTTCAATTGTCGAAGCTTTTCACGCCGGCTTGCCAGTGATAGCGACCGACTGCGGTGGTGTGAGTGAGCTTGTGTCTGAACGGGTTGGGCGGCTTTGTCCTGTTGGTGATGTTGAAGGGCTGACCGCGGCTGTGCTGGAGCTTGCAGAAAACGAAGGGCTGCGCAAAACTCTGGGGGCCAACGCCCGCGCACTGGCGCGTGAGGAGCGTTTTGACCCGGACCATGTACATGCACGGATCGAACAGCTTTATCGTCAAATGCTGGAAGAGGCTGCCTGACAGAGTGCGCAAAAGAGAAACAATCGCAAAGTATTTTGCAAACTATTGATAATTTTTGAGCGTTTTTTGGAAGAAATCGCCTGCATTGAAACTTTGTGTCAGTGTACGCCGCAGGTACGGTGCGCTGCGAAAGAAGGATCGACATTTGCTTGCGCCACGCCCCTGCTGTCGATTTTTAACGATGCCCGCTTTGAGCCAGGCGTGACAGGAGAAGCCCATGAAACAGACTTCCCCCATGCTTGGCCGCAATGATCTGGCAATACTCCTGTTTATTCTTCTTCTTGCCGCAGTCCTCAGAAGCGCCGGGCTGAACGCACCCTTGTGGTATGACGAAATCCGGACCGTCGATACGCATGTCAGCCTTCCGTGGAGTGAGATGATGCGCGACTATTCGATGAATCATCATTATTTTTTCAGCATGAAGGCGAAGCTGGTTTCCCAGGTATTCGGAGATCAGGTCTGGGCGTATCGGTTTCCCGCCGTCCTGTTTGGTGTCGGTCTTGTCGGCGTAATCTGGTGGCTGGCAAGAGAGGTTGCGGACAACAAGATTGCGCATGTGTCAGCTTTGCTGGTGGCCCTGTCCTATCATCAGGTTTGGTTCTCTCAAAATGCGCGCGGTTATACCGAGCTTGCGTTCTGGAGCACACTTGGCTTCATTTTCTTTCTGCGGGGGACGCGCCAGCCAACAATCGGCACCTGGATTGCCTTCGGTTTTACTGCCGCTGCCGCTGTTTTCACGCACCTTACCGGCGCATTCTTCTTTGTTGCTCTGGGGATTATCTGGTTGTATTGCCTCGCAATTGGGCTCGTCCGGGGCACTGTTACTCGTGCATGGGTCCTGCATCCGCTGATGGGCGTTGCGGTTGCGCTGGTTTTGGTCCTGCTCGCATATCTGCCGATTTTGCCAAGCATAGCGGGTACCGTAGGCGAGGTTTCGGCAACATCCGCCGTGGACCCCATGCAGGAATATCAGAACCCGCTTTGGACAATTGTCGAAGGGTTGCGGACTGCGGTTGGGAATACCGGTCCGCTGATGTTGTTTATCGCCATCGGCGGGCTGGCTGTCATTGTATTCGGCGCTGTGGGGGCGCATGTGACGCAGCCGTTGTTTTTCCCTTCCATTGCCATGCATATAGCGGTGACGCTGACCCTTCTTCTTTCGCTTGAAATGCGGATTTGGCCCAGGTTCTTTTTTGTCGACATTGGCCCCGTCATTATCCTCGCCGTTGTGGGGTGTCGGCATGGGGCTGATGTGGTGGCACGGTGGGTTCGGCAGCCCCAATTCGGACGGCCTCTCTTTGCTCTGGGTGTTATGACGATGATTGTGGTGTTCGTACTTCTGGTGCAGCGAAACTATTCTGCCCCGAAACAGGATCTGGCCGGGGCCTTTGAGTTCGTGGAAGAAACCCGCAACCCATCAGACCGGGTATACGCGATCAATCCGGGCGGGCCTCTTTTTGAAGCTCATTTCGACGCTGACTGGAGAACCATCGGGGATGCGCATGAGTATTCCGAAGCGATGGCCCAGCCAGGTCCTGTGATGCTGGTTGTTCTGTTCCCAGGTCGGATGTTCCGCGCCATTCCGGATTTGAAACGCGACGCCGAACAGCAATTGGCACATATGCGTGAGTTCCCCGGAACACTGGGGGACGGAGACGTGCTGGTCTATCGGCGCAGATGAGCTGCAGCGGGTTCACAGGACGATTGAGGGATCAAGGCGAATGGTCGTCCCGAGATTCAAGCCCGAGACTGCTTTCGACGATGTAAAGCGGGCGTTTCTGAGCCTCTGCATAAAGCCGCCCCAGATATTCCCCGATCACACCCAGCACAACAAGCTGCAGGCCGCCGATCAGCAGCACAGCAACCATCAATGAGGCATAGCCAGGCACATCCACCCCGTAAATAAGGGTGCGTGAGATCAGGAAAGTACCGTAGATAATCGCAGCCAGCGCAGTCAGCATTCCGACATAACCTGCAATCCTGAGCGGTACGGTGCTGAAACCGGTAATACCGTCCAGCGCAAAGTTCCAAAGGCGCCAGTAGTTGAACTTGGTCTGTCCCGCTGCACGCTCAGGACGGTCATACGCCACCTCAATGTGCCGAAACCCGACCCAAGCAAAAAGACCCTTCATAAAGCGATTGTGCTCGCGCAGTTGAACAACAGCCTGAACCACGCGCCGGTCCATTAGGCGAAAATCGCCGGTATTGGCGGGGATAGGCACGCCCGAAACCCGGTTGATGACCTGATAGAATTTCAGTGCCGACCAGCGTTTCATCGCGGTATCGCTGTCGCGGTGGCGCCGGACGGCATAGACGACATCAAACCCCTCCCGCCATTTCTCGAGGAAGGTTTCAATCAGTTCAGGCGGGTCCTGCAAATCCGCATCAATGGGAATAACAGCCTGACCGGTGGTGACATCAAGCCCGGCGGTCAGCGCAATTTCTTTTCCAAAATTACGTGAAAAATTCAATACTTTGATGCGTTTATCACGTTCATGTGCCTCGGCCAGAATGGCGGCGGTCCTGTCGGTGCTGCCATCGTTGACGCAGATGATCTCATAACTTTCACCAAGGGTTTCAAGGAAGTTGCCAAGTCGGTCGAACAGAATCGGCAGCACCTCTTCCTCGTTAAACATGGGCACAACGATGCTGAGCGTGGGCACACCCTGATCTGGGTTTTTCGCTTGCGACAAGGAAGTGGGAAGGTGCATGTTTACCGGCGCCATTGCGACTTTCTTGTTTTGTGTATGTGAGCACAGGTGATCATGGTTTGGTGTCAGGTTCAAAGAGTTCTGCGCTGGCCCGTAATTTTTTTATTGTTAGGATTGGTTTATAGCCACGCAGTGCTGCCCGCCGAGCATCGTCGATAACCGGGTTTTCTTCATAGGGCCAGGTGACCAGCCAGACACGAGCCTCTGGGTTGGTCTGAAGTGCAGCTTTGTGGTCTGAGACGACATAATGCGCAGTTCCGAGATAATAGAACAGGGGTGTATCTGTCCAGTCACGGACCTGTTTCATAAAGACAAGATCGTCAGGGTGCATTTCAGGCCGCATGGCCAGCGCAATGCCTTGATAATCATTGGGCGATCCGGGTTTTTGGGCAGCATAGAATACACTGGCGGCAAATACGATGACGCAGGCACCCATTGCCGACAGTCGGAGAAGGCTGGCTTGGAAGAGCCAGACTGCGCCTGCGGCGCTCAGGATCAACAAATAGGGTATGAAAATCAGAAAGGCCCGTGGCGCAAGGACTGACACCTTGTAGGACGCAGCGAACAGGATCAGCGGTGCACCTACCGCGATGAACCATAGCAACAAGGTGCGTTCTTGAGGGTAATGTAGTGTACGCGATGGCAGTCGGGGGACTAACCCCCTCCAAAGCGTACCTAGAACAGGAATGAGCAGAGCCAGAAGGGGCAAGATGGACATCACCATCAGTGCTTCGTTTCGGCGGTGGGCGATTGTTGCTAGCCAGAACATGAAGCAGGCCGAGCAGATGGCTGTAACAGCCGGAATCCATATCGGGATTGACCGACCTGAGCTTGTGACAGGGGCCTCGCGTTTGGGTGCTTTCAAACTGGCTGCCAATAAAAGGAGGGAAAATGCCAGCAGCAGCCATGCGGGAACCATGGGGATCTGTAGAGGCGGGATCGTGAAATTGTCCTGTGCAAATAAAAACCCAAATGAGAAATACTCGGCTAGGAATTCCGGGGACGGCTCATCGACTGCACCTTTTCGTGCGCGATAAACCGCATGAGTCAGCGCCGGAGCGGATAGAATGAAAGCAAGAGCCTGAACCTGAAACAGTCGAGGGGGATGCCGTAGGTCAATTCGATTAGACAGACGGCCTGGTATATTTTCGGGCCGGGGTAGAACCAGGACTGTCCAGAGCAGATGAATCAGAAGCAGGGGCCAGAAAAACTCGACAGTGAGAACGCCTGCCATTGCGGTGACGATATAGGTAATCTCGATCGCCGGACGTGGTTCGCGGGATCGGATGAGGCATAACAACAGCCAAGTTGCCAGAAGGGACAGGCAGGCTCCGGCAGCATACATGCGGGCCATCTGGCTCCAAAAGATGTGAAACCCATGAAGTGCCAGCAATAAGGAGGCCAGGCAGCCTACGGTTGACCCAAAGATATTCCGCGCGACCAGAAAAATAAGCGGGATTGATCCCACGGCAAACA
>NZ_JBXWSG010000128.1:0-7004 GCF_059613305.1 Ruegeria sp. BHSB056
GCAGCGCGACAACAGTGAGTCCCATGGCCAACCCCATCGCACTGAGCCCAAAGAAGGAAATTGCATCCCATCCCGTTGCATTGCCAGCCGCAAGCCAACCGAACCCCAAAAGCCCCAAGGCGGCTACAATATCCAGATTGGGGTACTTGCTGTCACAAGGAGAAGCGGTTCGCGCCCAGCCGTGTGCGGCAAGAACCATAATCGGCAATACTGTGTTCTGCAATTTCGCGGCGGCCAACAGCAAAAAAACTGCGACAACATACACACGGGTCGCATGTTTGGTCAGGCCCATCTTGGTTCCCACCACGCCGAAACTGGCAAGGGCGGCAAAGAACATGGCGGCCAACAGGGCGAGTTCGGCCAAAGAGCTGTGATAGTGGCTGTTCAGAAAAATCAACAAGCCAAGCGGCAGGAACAGGTTGTCAAACCCTCGCCAACTTTGCGCCTCGACCAATGTGCCAAAACCCGCCACCATAAGGCACAACATCATGATGTTGGATGGTGGGAGGCTCGACATGAACAAGAAGCAGATGATCGCGACCAACAGCGTTACGACAAAAAACACGACTGAGCCTTCCAAGCTCTTGTCGCCATCCTCCACCACGTAGCGTTTGGTTCCATAGGTAGTTCCGGCCAGCGCAGCGGCGGCATCCGCCAGTGTGAGAACGGCGATTGGCAGGATGTAGAACAGTGTGTTTTCCCCAGCCAACAGGAAGCAAAGCCCGACTGACAAGGCGAGCAGAAAGTCACCGTAGGACGTACGCTCTACCCCATGCAGGGTCGCACCCAGACCCGATGAAAAGCGCGGAAGGCGGAGCACCAGCATCACCAGCATTGTGGCTGCAATCAGCATGTAAACTGGCCAACGGTCGGGAAAGAGCCAGGGCAGCAGCAACGCAAAGAGGCCCGTACTGACATGCATCAGCTTGCGCTGTACTTCGGCACCCAGAACCGCCGTATTGGTCAGATGGCGTATGACCATCATTAAGCCGATCAGAGCCAGCACGGACCCCGCAGCCAGCAGGATCTGCCCAAATACGGTCACGGCTGAACCTCTTCGACAACGAAATCCGAATAGAAAAACGCCATGTCTTGGGTTTTCTGCTGGGTTTCAATGTCGACCAGGGTTTCTATCTGGTCCCGGTATTCTGGCGGAACCCGCCGGGGTGCCATCATATTCCAGTAGACCAACCGGGCGTTTGGCTCTGCGGCGGTCAGGATAGAGCCGTAGACCTGCGGGAAGGTCTCGGGGGACATGTATTCAAAGATGTCGGACAGGTTGAACCCGCTGGCTTTCTCACCGGTCGACACAAAAGCCTCGAGCGACCCAAGGCGGATGTCCAGACGATCCAGCCGGGATCGGATTGTTTCGTAATGCTCGGGACGCCATGCCATTGGCAGCGCGTCGCCGTGATCACCTTTGAGAATCCAGTGCAGATAGGGATTTTTCGAGGGATCGGTGGTGACCCCAGCGTGACGGATGCGACGGGCAACATGTTGGGCCGGGCTGCCCTCGACATGGTCGAAGAATGCGCTGTCCCGGCCCATACGACCCATGACGAAGCGAGAAAAAAAGATGTTCAGCAAGAGCCGCCATCGAACCGTGTTGAACTGCGTGTCAAAGAAAGTTTGACGCTCAGCGGGCGTACGGAGAAGGAACACCTCATCAATAGTTCGGCGTGAATGCACAAGTGGCAGAAGCCAAGTTCGAAAGATGCGAAAATAGCGTTCGAACTTACCGACGCCGCCGATGCCGTATTTTTCGACATCCTGGGTCAGGGCCTGCCAGAAAGTGCGCGTTTCTGCATCTGTGGCATCCATTACCCGGCTCAGCAATGCTCCTCGTCGGCTACTGGGGCGCGAGCCCGTAAGTTCAATGAATTCGGGATGGGACAGCACCTGATAGGCTGCGACTCTGAGGTTGAGGCAGGCGATCTGCGCCGGTGACAAGTCTAGAACAACTACGCGCGCTGGATCGAGTGTCAGCATCGCAAGCGCATTGTCCCCGGCCGAACAGATGGACACTAATATCCTGCCCGCGCAGTCGCCCAAGGCAGAGGTGAGAACGTCTGCGTCCTCCCACAGTTGGGCATAGCGGATATGGTCGAAATCCGCTTTTTTCTCAATCTCACTGCTACCCATCACACCGCTCCACCGCGCCGCTTGCCCCGTCGACCGAGATCATCTCGCCATCTTCGATCCAGTGCGTGGCGCCTTTCAGGCCAACCACGCAAGGGATGCCCAGTTCACGTGCGACAATCGCCGAATGTGACAACAGCGACCCCCGTTCGACAACGATGGCCGACGCGTTTGAGAATACGGCGATCCAACCCGGATCGGTATAGCGCGCCACCAGGACGTCCCCAGGGTTCAGAACTTCGGTGCGTGGATCGCGGATCACGCGCGCTCGGGCCTTGATCTGTCCTGCGGAACATCCCGTGCCATGCTTTACCCGTGCGGTCTCTACCGCGACTTCTACGGTTTCGGACCAGATCGGCGCGATGGCGGGACCACGAATTTCGATGCGTTCCGGCGGGTCGGGGCGTCGGGACGAGGCTTCATCCTCCTGTTTGCGCCGCGCAACGATACTTTTCAGATCAGGCGTTAGGCCATAGCCTTCGACTGCTCCGAGAACCTCATGTGTTGTCAGAAAAAATACATCCTTTGGGGACGAAAGCAGATCGCGCGCGGTGAATTCCCGGCCGATGCCCAAAAACACACGCCGCGCATAACCAAAGATACGCGTGCGTTCAAAGCGTAGGTTTTCGCGGTCGCGCACACGTGCTTTGGTCCAGCCCAAGATCCATTTGGCCAATTGCCGTTTGAGTGGGTTTGCCGGAAACAACGCCTGCCAGTCTGGCTCAGTTCCTTCCTTACGCCCGGACGGGGGACGTTCAGCGCTGGCTGCAATGGCCAGCAAAAGGCTGGTCGGGTCGTCGCGCAACGGAACGCTTTCCAGCTTTAGCTCTTCGGTGCACCGGTCGCCGAACTTTTCCAGATACGCTTCAACCTCGGCTTCGATTTTCTGGTTTCCTGACAAAACCGATAGATGCGCATTGGCCTTCAAAGGTGCGGCAAGGCCAGCATGCCGGACCAACTCTCCCATTCGGGCAATGCGTTGAGCGGGTTCCGCCGAAACGATATCGCCTTGCCCGATCATGAGGTCATTGTGCATGGCCAACCCATCGTCGCCCAGCCACTTTTGCAGCAGGTTCCGCGAGCCACCAAAAGCAATCATGCACAGAAAATCGTTGATCAGCGGGGCGTCCCAACGATCCAGAAGAGTGCTTTCAATGCGGCGATACTCGGCAGCCAGTTCGGTCGAGTTCGAGGCATCCATATCCAGCCCCGTCTGCAATATGTCGTTCAGCCTCCGATAAAAATCGCGCCGGGTCCGTGGCAGTCGGATGGCCTGCCAGATCAGGCTGCCTGCAACCTTGGCCAGTTTCGCGTAATCCAAGACCTTGTGCCAGCCGGTGGTGGGGGGCGGAGCAAGAGCATCCGTGACCTCACGCGGCATCGGTTCAGAAACGCCCATCATCGTTTCCATATAATCGCGGTTCAGCGAAAACCCGGGCAACAGCGCCAGCGCGCGATACCAGTTGATCAGATTGTAATAGGCACGCCCGTCCACCCGCCCCAGCAAATTGTTAAATACAGTTGGATGGCGGGCAACCGTGTGCCGGGATACGCCTAGCAGCCTGACGAAAGCGCGATACACCTGAGAATACACATGCAGGGCAAAAGAATAGGTCAACGGGCTAACGATGCCGGGATAGCTTTCGACGATATTGGAGTTGTCGAAAATGGTCAGTGTCTGGTCTTCGAGCGCCGCAGGGCGCAGGGTTGTGGTAATCGGTCGGGCCTGCAGAATATGAAGCCCTTGCTCATCAATGGCCCACTCAATGTCCTGAGGGAGGCCGAACAGCGCTTCGGATTTTCGGGCGAGGGCCGCGATGGACTGCGCCTCGGACGCGGTTAAATGCCTGGGTGTTACTGGAGCGCTTTCCGGTGCGCCATCCGCGCCGATGATCCAGTCTTCTCCGTCCGCTTCACCTGACACAAGCTGTTCTGCAAGTCCATCAATAGCCGAGATCACGACCACATTGCGCCGGCCACTGACCGGATCGGCGGAAAAGGCGACCCCGGCCGTCTTTGCATCGACCATGCGCTGTACGATGATTGCAGGAGCCTCGACCTCGCCGCCGGATTTGACCGCTCGGTATGTTTCGACTGTAGCCGAGAAGCCGGACTGCCAAACCTTCTTGGCTGCCTCGGTCACATGCTTGCTCGGAACATTCAGGAGCGACTCGAACTGTCCCGCATGGCTGTTGTCCACGCCATCCTCGGATCGGCCAGAGCTGCGCACCGCGTAAGGTCCGGGCCCGAGTGTTTCAAGCGCAGCAGTCAATGCCGATCGCAGGCCCTTCTGCGCGATTGGGCCGGATTGCCCCATGCGAAACGCATCATTTGTGATGACAAAGAACGCGGGTGGCGAAAATCCGTGCTGCGACAGATGCGATAAGGCCGCCGCTTTCCCTCCGACAACCGAGACATCGTTAGCATCCGTTTGGGCGACAATGAAAGTCAAACAACGTCTCCGATCAGTAAGGGCAGGAAGCCAGCCGTGGCATAGCAGAAGAAAACCCACAGACCGGAAACAGTGTCCATCCTGTTCTGGGCTTTAACAGTTGGTGCCTGACTGTAGCGAAATGCGGCAGCCCCACAGAGAACCAGCGCTATCGCGCCGATCAGGGCGCTTGGCCAGCCAACTCCGGTGGCGCTGCCCGTGCCGACAAGAAGCGTGTAGGACAGCACGACACAGCCGATCCAGATACGCCCCGCCAGATGCGGACCCCATAGGGCGGAATATGTGTCGACCCCGGCAATCTCGTTTTCGGGCGCCCATAATTTGCGCCCTATCTCAAGGACGCAGCCATTTACAAAAGACAACGCTAGGAACAGCCAAAGAGAGGGCGCTGCCGCGCCTGCCGGTAGCCATTCAAGACCGGTCAGTAACAGATCAATCAAGGGCATGATTGCCATATGGCTTAGCAGGTACAGAATTGGCCGTGCCTTCAGCCAGGCTGGAACACCGAATTCAACTGTCATCGCCGAGAGCCAGATCCAGACGGCGCCCAACAGCCACAAAGCCGACGGCTGCCAGAACCAAGCGGCGGCAAGTGCCAGTGGAATGGTCAGCAAACCCAAGATCAGAACTTCGCCCGAAGAGACCAATCCGCGTGGGATCGGCCTGTCGGGCCGGTAGCGCCGGTCGTCCTCTGCATCCTTGAACTCGTCACAGACCCGCATCTGGAAGAACAGCGCCATGGCCAGCACGAAACCCGCGGCAAAGGCGGGCCAGTCGGGCAGGGGGCGGTCCGCGAGACGCGCGGAAACGCAAATGCTGGCGGCAGAAAACACCAGCAGCAGCGGGACGGTTTTCTTCAGTGGAAAGCGTTCGGACTGATATATCCAGACTCGATTCTGAAAACTCATCTTTGCCGGGCCAGACTTTCATGGGCGCGGGTGAAATGACCCGCTGCAATCGCTGCAACGATCGAGATTTCTCCGCATAGGCATGTGGCTGCGGCAACCTCGGCCAAAGCTGTACCACAACCGTTACCGCTGAGGCCAAGTATGTTCAGCGCGGCTGCTTGGCTTGGCAAGCCGGTTCCGCCGCCGACCGATCCAACTAGGATGTTGGGGAGAGTCACCGAGCAGAACAGATCGTCGCCCCTTGGCTCCATGCGCGTTACACCTATAGCGCTTTCGGCAACGCAGGCCGCGTCCTGTCCGGTTGCAATGTAAAAGGCTGCCAACCCGTTGGCATAATGCGCCTGCGCACCAAACTGGCCGGACAAATGCGCCCCCAGATTGGCGACGCGGCCATAGTCCAGCATCGCCTCGACCGTTGTTCCCATCGTCCTTTCGACAATCTCAGCCGGAAGCGTGACCGAGGCGCTGACCTTGCGCCCGCGCCCTGTCACTAACCCCAACGCCGAGGCCTTTTTGTCGCCCGAGAAATTACCTTCGACATACCAGTTTTCAATCTTAACAGCGCAGTTATCCGCGATTGCGTGGCACAAGGCATCGGTGGCGATAGTCACCATATTCTGACCCGCCGCATCACCTGTTGTATAGCGGCAAATCAAGAAAACGACGTTTGTGTCGATGAACGGCTCCAGTGATACAAGTTTGCCATGACGGGTCGTCGCTTCGGCCGCAGATTGGAGCATGTCGACATTTGTCACAACCCAATCCACGAATTGCCCAGCCCTTAGCAGGCTCTCGAATACAAAGGCCGGTGTACGCAGTACACCTTCGTACAAAACGGCAGTGCTGATACCGCCCGACCGGGTGGCGGCGTAAGCGCCCCGGGCATAGGACGCGACAAGCGCTGCCTCGGTGGTGGCGAGGGGGACATGGAAATCGCCATTTGCGTTCATCCCGTTCAAGCGCAAGGGGCCAATAACCCCGACAGGCAGCTTAACCGTCCCTATGAAATTCTCGATATTGGCCCCGTAGATTTCGGCGTCCTCGATGGTCGCCGGATCTGCGATCTGTGCTTGATCCGCTGCACTGGCCGTCGGTTTCAACTGGTTCCAGAAGTGTCCGATGGTCTCTTTGGTAGGCTTGCGGGACGGGCGCAATGTTGAAAACTCTGCATCGCTTGGGGCCATCTGCCGGGGTATCTGATCTGCGTCAAATCGTGCTTTTATGCGTTGAAGCATTTCGCGAACGTGAAACGGAATTACCAATAGCGCGCTCCAATAGATTTTCTGTACAGAGGTGTTGCAGCTAATAAACGATGCGTGGGCAAGTTATCAGTCGTATGACTGAAATCCAGCCAAATGTTCATAGATCAAGTGTTCGATCCCAAAGGGTCTCGTAACTGTATTTCTCAGGGGGTCTGAGCCGACCAGTTTTGCCGAGATTTGAGGAGTGCGTTCGCGATTGTAACAAGCTTTCTAGCGACTGCTGTGATGATGACTTTGTGTGGC
>NZ_JBXWSG010000129.1:0-6816 GCF_059613305.1 Ruegeria sp. BHSB056
GGCGCGTGTCACTGGCGGATGCGTTGAAGAACTCGCTGAACATTCCGGCGGTGAAAGTTGCCGAGATTTCGGGCTTGGATAACGTCCGCACCGTGGCCAGTGGTTTTGGGATTGCCAGCGATCTGGCGCAAGGTCCGGCCTTGGCGCTGGGTGCGTCGGAAAGCACGCTGATTGAGATGACGGGGGCTTATGCAGGTATTCTGAACGGCGGCTCTGCCGTTGAACCTTATGGTCTGACCGAGCTGAAGCTGTTGGGGGATGAAGCACCTGTCATGGTCACGACGACAGGTATTGGTGAGAGGGTCGTTAATGAGACGGCAGCCAAACAGTTGACCTGGATGATGGAACGTGTGGTGTCCGAAGGCACAGGTGGACGGGCCAAGTTGCCCGGCTGGCAGGTGGCGGGCAAAACGGGCACAACCCAGGCGGCGCGGGACGCATGGTTCATCGGGTTTACTGCGGATTACGTAACCGGTGTTTGGATGGGCTATGACGACAACACGCCCCTATCTGGTGTGACCGGCGGCGGTCTGCCCGCGGAAATCTGGAGAGAAACCATGCTGCGTGTCACCGAAGGGATGACACCCACCCCCTTGCCGATGATCGCACCAGCACCGCCAGTTCAGGTCGCGCAGCCACAACCGGGTCGAAAGCGCGGTGGTTTTGCCGAGGACATCAACAATCTGCTGAGGAATATATTTGGCGGCAACTAGAATCTTCTTTGATGGGAATACCAAAAAGGCGGTGCACTGGGCACCGCCTTTTGTTATTTCGCTGATTGCGTGTTTCAGACGCTGGCGTCCAAGGCCGCAAGGATCGCGTCGCCCATTTCAGTGGTTGATACGGGCTGAACGCCCTCATCTGCAAGCAGGTCGCCGGTGCGTACACCATCGGCCAGTACTTTCTCGATCGCGGCCTCAAGACGATCCGCTTCTTCGCCCTGATCAAAGCTATAGCGCAGGGCCATGGCAAAGCTGAGGATACAGGCGATCGGGTTGGCTTTGCCCTGACCCGCGATATCCGGGGCCGAGCCGTGAACGGGCTCATACATTGCCTTGGGCCGACCATTGGCCATCGGCGCGCCCAGAGATGCCGAAGGCAACATGCCCAGCGACCCGGTCAGCATCGCGGCGCAGTCCGACAGGATGTCACCGAACAGGTTGTCGGTCAGGATCACATCAAACTGTTTTGGTGCGCGCACAAGCTGCATCGCGCCGTTGTCGGCGTACATATGGCTCAGCTCAACTTCGGGGTAGTCCGCAGCGACGCGGGTGACGACTTCGCGCCACAGGATGCCCGATTCCATGACATTGGCTTTTTCCATCGAGCACAGCTTTTTATTGCGGCGCATTGCCAGTTCAAAAGCCGAGCGCGCGGCGCGTTCAATCTCGGATTCGGTGTAACGCTGGGTGTTGATGCCGACGCGTTCGTTGCCTTCCTCGAAGATGCCGCGCGGCTCACCGAAATAGACGCCCGACGTCAGTTCGCGGACGATCATGATATCCAGACCGGCAACGACGTCTTTCTTCAGCGACGAGAAATCGGCAAGCGCGTCAAAACACTGCGCGGGGCGCAGGTTCGAATACAGGTCCATTTCCTTACGCAGGCGCAGCAGGCCACGCTCGGGTTTCAGGCTGAAATCCAGATCGTCGTATTTCGGACCACCGACGGCACCCAGCAAAACCGCGTCAACCTCTTGCGCCTTTGCCATAGTCTCATCGGACAGAGGCTTGCCGTGGGCGTCATAAGCGGCACCGCCCACCAGGTCCTCGCTCACGTCAAATTGAAGACCACGATTGGCACCGAACCAATCGATGATTCTGCGCACTTCGGCCATAACTTCTGGGCCAATTCCGTCTCCGGGCAGGATGAGGAGCGAGGGGTTGGGCATGAAGGGTCTCCTTGCGTTTTGTTGCACAGGCCCTAGCGTCTGCGCAGCATCGGGTCAATGAGACAGACCTGTCAAAACACAAGGAAAACACATGCTGACACCCGGAAATCTGGTTCCTGAGCTGAAAATTGAAACTGTCGCCCATGGCAGTTTCGACCTCGAGACCAACAAGGGCGAAAACGGAGCGCTGGTGATTCAATATCGCGGATTGCATTGCCCGATCTGCATCAGGCAGATGGCCGAGGCCGAGGCGGCGCTGGACGATTTCGCGGCGCTGGGTGTCGAGGTTATCATGATCACCACCGATACCGCCGAACGTGCCGCTGAAACCGCCGCAAAAGCCAATGTTTCCCGCCTGCGTGTAGGCCACAGCCTGCCCCTGTCTGAGGCACGGGAGGGATGGGGGCTGAACATCTCGACCAGGCGCGAAGGCAGTGCCGAACCAGACCTGTTTGCGGAGCCCGGACATTTTTACATCGCACCTGACCGGACGCTTAATTTTGGGTGGCAGCAGACCACGCCTTTTGGACGTCCGTCGATGTCGGATATCGCGGGTGGTCTGAAGTTCACGTTGGGCAACAACTACCCGGCGCGCGGAACGTATACGGGCCCTCTTTGATCCTCAGAGGCTGGCCTTGAGCCCTTCTGCCAGCAAATCCCAGACCCTGCGGATACGTGGGGTCTGGCGCATGGCCTGCGGCGCAGCCAACCATACGGGCAGAACCGGGATTTCAACATCCAGCGGCAAGATTTCGACATCCGGGTCGGCTTCGGCCATCTGGACCTGGCTGAAGCCAATGCCGCATCCCGCGCGGATCAGTTCCCAATAGGCGCTTTGCAGATCGCAGCGGGTCGCAAAACTGTTGCGGCTTGCGGGCCATCCTTTTTCGCGCATGGCCTTGATGATTTCCTGATTGGCGTCAAACCCCACAAGGTCGTGGGAAAAAAGTTCCTCGGGTGTTGTAGGGCGCCCCTTACGATCAAGATAGGACTTGGCCGCGCAAAAGCATAGTGGCACCTCCCCCAGATATCGCGAGATGATATCCATCTGCGCGGGGCGATACATGCGAACGGCAATATCTGCCTCGCGGTATAACAGGTTTTCCGTGGTATCGGTGGCGACCAGCTCAAGTTGAATGGCGGGTTCCTGCCTTCGGATATTCGCCAGAATCGGAGGCAGCAGATGATGCGACGCGAAGACCGAAGCGGTGATGCGGACCGAGCCTTCAAGCTGCTGCGACTGCCCTGCGGCGGCAAGGCTGAAGGCAGTCATGGCGCTGTGCATTTGCTGCGCCATCGGCAAGAGCTGGGAACCTGCCACGCTTAGTTTCAGGCCGCGCGCGTGGCGGTCGAACAAGGATACGCCCAGTTCGGCCTCAAGGCTTTGTACTTGCCGTCCCAATGTGGGTTGGCTGCGATCAAGGTGCCGTGCAGCGGCAGACAGGGATCCTGTTTCGGCCACGGCCAGAAAGCTTTGGATCAGAGACCAATCCGCATGTGTCAGTGCTTTGTCCATTCATAATTGAATACACATTCTACATTTCCCGGCAATTCCATACGTGCATTGAATGGATAGATTGGTCTGAAACAGGAGGCATCAATGACACAAACTGCTCTGATACTCGGCGCGTCGGGCCGGTTTGGGCGCAATGCTGCAAAGGCGTTTCGGAATGCGGGTTGGACCGTGCAGAGATTCCGTCGCGAGTCCGGTTCTCTTTCCCAGGCGGCAAGAGGGGTGGATGTCATCGTAAACGGGTGGAATCCGCTCTATCCTGATTGGGCGCGTGAAATGCCCGACCTGACCAGACGCGTGATAGATGCGGCGTCCGAGACCGGAGCCACCGTACTGGTTCCCGGCAACGTCTATGTGTTTGGAGCGGACACGCAAGGCCCATGGTCCGGGAGTACACCGCACTTGGCCACCAATCCGCTTGGCCGCATCCGGATCGAGATGGAGGAGGCGTATCGCGCCTCAACCGTCCGTACGATCCTTCTGCGTGCGGGTGATTTCATTGACACCGAGGCATCTGGAAACTGGTTCGATCAGGTCATGATCAAGCATCTGTCGCGCAATCAATTTGTGTATCCCGGAGATCCAGAAGCTTTGCACGCCTGGGCCTATCTGCCTGATCTGGCCCAAGCTGCCGTCGCGCTGTGTGAAATCCGAAAGGATCTGCCGCGGTTCTGCGATGTTCCTTTCGCTGGCTACACTCTGACCGGAACTCAGATCGCGCAGTCTTTGACGAGAGTGACCGGACGCGACATATCCGTGAAGCCGATGCAATGGTGGCCATTGCAGCTGGCGCGACCATTCTGGCGCATGTCTTCACACCTGATTGAAATGCGGTATCTGTGGCAGGTGCCACACCATTTGGACGGATCGTACCTGACCGAGTTACTGGGTTCTGAGCATCAGACCGATCTGGATGATGCATTGCGTTCTGCAATCTCACCTAACCTGGTGACTTTGTCCTATGCGACCCCAGAGTCGATCATGCCTTAAGGCAGGGTGACGTCAACCCAGACCAATCGGTGCCTGCTGGCACGTAGGGCAGATTCGTAAAGCTTGTTGCCTTTTTCCGGCCACGTCACACCGGCATCCGAAATGCGCAGGTCGGCGGACGGCAACACATAATCCACGCGCATTTCACCCGTGGCCTTCCAAGCGACCGTTGAGGTCGAGCCTGAAGGGTCTTTCGGCAGCGGGTCTTGCAAACGGGGATGGGTCAGAAGGGACTGAATGGCCTGTTTACGGCCCTCTCCACGCGTTGGATCAAGGTTGGCATCGCCGGCGATCACAAAGGCACCTTCGGGGACTGGCTCCAGTTCACCGTTCAATATTACGGACCAGAGCCGGATCTCATCCTGATTGCGCAACCCGTTTCGATCCTCGGGCCCATCGAAAACGGGCGGCGCCGCATGAAAGGTCATGAGATTGAGCCGCCCATACGGGGTTTCGATCGGTACAACCCAATGTGCAGTCGAAGACAAGCGTTGTATCTGATGTGCCGCGTCAGACGGGAAGGGTTGCCCGTTTACGCCAGGCAGGGTGGCGCCCGGTAAACTGCGCCACAACAGCGCAGAATAATCCTGAACCTCAGCGGTGATAATTTCGTATCGTGATAAGACCGCCAGCCCACCCTGACCGGTGAACTGGCCCCAGCCTTGGGCGTCGCCGGGGCCTTGGGCCTTGCTATCGCCGTCCAGGTCAAGCGAGGTTTCCAGCCCGGCATTGGGTTGTGTGGCAAGGTAATATCCGTAATCAAGCCCCGCGTTGCGCAGTTTTCCGGTCAGGGCTGTTACAGCGGTATTGTTCAGGTCCCAGTCGATACCCTGAAGGACGATAATGTCAGGGCGCGCGGTTGCAATAACGTCGACAACGGCCAGAACTTGCGCGTCATCGCGTTGAATGTCGCGAAGAAGTAGGCCGGGACCTTTTCTGCTGAGCTCGGTGTTATAGGTGGCGATACGCACGACTTCTGCCTGTGCCGCAAAGGGCAACAATAGCAGACATAGGATGCGGATCATGCGGCCTGTGTTGACTCGCTGGTCGAATAGGCGCGGCGTTTTTCCATGATCAAGCCCGCGATCCTGAGGGTCGCCATGCCGCGCATGATCATGCTGGCGGGCAGGAAAGCCCATGCGCTCATGGTCCAGATCAAGGTCTGTGGGTTCCCGAGAGAGATCGGGGCGATCACACTGCTCATCAACTTGATGATCGCCGGAATGAGGAATGGCAGCAGAATGCCGATACAGATGTTCAGGCGGCCATCCCGTTGAAGGCGCGTAACGACATCGCCCCCTTTGGTCGGGTCAAACAGCGGCAGGTTTGTCCACACATTGAAAGCGCCATTTCCGGTTGGCCATCCCCGAACCCTGACCGCATAGGCAAAGCTGACAATCGTGACCAAAGCCGCGACATAAGCCACGCTGGCTGTGATGCGGACCAGTTCGATCAGGGCGTGGCCGGCATCCGGGGGCAACATCAACACGATGAGGCGCACCGGAGAATAGGGGAAGTCCACCACATTTGCGACAGCCAAACCAACCGAATAAGAGAACGTGGTCAACTGCGTTGGTTCAAAAGCGTTTTTGCAGATCAGCGTCAGAAAGGTGACCATCGACATCAGGCCGACAAACCGAAGGCGATTGACCGGGGGCGCGTCGCGGAATTCAATAAAGCTGGGAAAGGCGGAATTGTATTCGGCAAAGGTCAATATAAACGCGAGGATCGCGAGAAAGACCAGTATCTCGGTCCCGTTCGTAGATGAGACAGGCAGGTACAACGCAGGTGTCAGCACCAAAAGTGCAACAAGTATACCGCGTATCGCCGCCCCTGTTGTGCGCGCAATCACTATCCGAACCCTTTTTCAAACCGGATCAGCCGATCTTTGTCGACTTGTTTCCAACTTGTGCCCGTCGCTTCGTCTGACGTTGACGGATGCCTCTTTAGCGTCAACATGAACGATAAGCGGCATTTTGCTCAAGCCGAGGTGCAGAAAACACGGGATTTCGGGCAAAAAGATGGCGCAACTGGTGCGGTATTGCATCATTTTCGACGCAAATCCGACGTGTATCTCAAATTGATACCCACATGTTGTGGTTTGCAAAAAATCAACCCCAAGAATGCGAGCGGGGCCGCCTTGGCGACCCCGTCAGGTTGAGTATCCACAGATTCGTCCCCAGAATCACACCCAGGGGCGGGCCTGACTGGCGTGATCCTCGAACTTGTCGATGTGATGATCTTTTTCCATCGTGAGCCCGATATCATCCAGACCATTCAGCAGGCAGTGCTTGCGGTGAGGATCGATTTCGAAATCGATCACGACACCGTCCGATGTGGTGATCTGCTGGTCTTCCAGATGTACGGTCATGCGGGCGTTTTCGCCTTTGTGCGCATCATCCATCAGGATCGCGTGGTGTTC
>NZ_JBXWSG010000130.1:0-6447 GCF_059613305.1 Ruegeria sp. BHSB056
GGCGCCAGCGTTTCAATCATGAACATCCCAATGAACTGCCACATCGGCACCAAACCATGATTGACAGAAAAAGACAGGGCCGACCAGAAGCTGAACATAATCGCCAGAATATCAACGAGCCTGATCTTTCCGGCCTTGCCACTCAGCCATCCGATAATCGCAGGCAACATAAACAGCAGCAGGATCACCCGATACCCGCTGAGTCTGAGCCCCCCTAAGTGGAAATAGAACGGCATCGCAAACGAGAAAATGAGTAAGGCTAGAACGATCGGCCTTGTCGCCGGGGCACTGGCTTTGGCTGACAATACAGCGGTCATTCGAACGTCCTGCTTTTAACTGGGTAACGTGTCACAAAATGCATAAACATGTTGTCAGTATTCTGGCGAAGCGCCTAAGGCCAGTCACTTTTCCACAACTTCGTTCTGCACCTCTCATCGCGAGGGATATGATTTCGACAATGTGGACCCCGCATTCAAGCGATCAAGCTGACTGCCGGGACGGACACCGTATTCATTGTATCCGTTCTTCCTGCCACGCGCGTGGTAGATGAATTCGTGATCGTAATAGCCACCCTGTGACGGGCTTTGATCCTGAATCAGCGCATTATTGAGCACAACCCAATCGCGCTGATTTTTGTACCCGATGATGCTTGCCACAGCATTCTGTTCGATGACCACCGAAGTCGAATCCGAAGAAATATTGATGGCCGGAACAGAGTGTCCGCCGGGCACATGGATCAGAGAGTTTTTTCTGATCGAGATGTTATCGGATCCGTGAATGGAAATACCGTGAATATGAGCATTGTAGATCATGTTGTTTTCAACCAGCACATTGCGATGCCGCATGACAGGGTTGTTCAGATCCTTGCCGTCGCCACCGGCCCATATCGTCTGAGTGAAGTCGCCGCCGGCCATGTCAAAGACGTTATCCCGGATGACGATATCCGAAGACCCCCGGGGCGACACCCGCATGATCTGAATCATATCGCGGTGATCCTGAGAACCGGCCGCCCCGCCAAAATCGTGAAACCTGTTGCGTTCGATTGTCAGGCCATCTGCGGCATCGATATCGATCCCATCAGATCTGATCGTGTGGATATTGTTGCCCGAAAAGGTGAGCTGTCTTGACTGAACCGACAGAACAGCGGTCCACCATTTGCGAAACTCGTTGCCGGATAGTGTCAGGTTGCCACCGCGCTCGATCTTCAGACCAATCCCAATACTGTATCCGTCCGCCTCGGTCCCTGTTCCACGTGCGGTCCCGCCGTCGAACACTGAATGCGAGATTTTTATGTCTGTGCTGTCCAAGAGGACAAAATAGGCGATAAAATGCGGGTCTCCGCCATTATATGTGTAGTCAAAATAGACACCATCCAGATGCACATTTCCGGCCCCTTCCAGAACCAGACGCGTAAAACAGGCTGGCGATGCGGGATCAGCAGACCGGATCGTCACAGGTGACCGGTAGGACGCATTCAGCCTCAGGGTTCCATAATTCCCGGATTCTAGCAGAAAGGTCTCTCCGCCGTGGGCACTTTGCAAGACCGCGGCAAGAGCTGTGGCATCTGCAACAGGCTGACCTTTTGTCTGAACCGCAGAAAGACGGGATTGTACATGTCGCCCCTGGCATGGGGTCTGGGCGGCAACATCAAATCCTAGTGTGCATGTCAACGCCCCCGCCAGAGCAATCATTCTAAACCCAGCCATAACTCATCTTTCTAAGCACCCACACCTGCCTAAAAGTTTAGGCAAGCCATGTTCTGCTGTCTATTGCGACCCGCGCCTTTCAAAACCTCTACATCCGCGACCACCCTGTCGGGATCATCACCTTCCCTCACGTCACCGGGCAATTCATTGCCGATGCCAACCGAAGATACGCAAGGACATGCCTGAATGATGTCAATTTTGTGTCCGCTGTTGCGATGTTGGAATCAATACTTCAAACCACACTCAACCGCCAAGGGAAGTGGAACAATTCCCGGTATCGAGTATCAAGTTAACTCGGAAATGAGCGCGAAGGGGCATCATTGTCCCGATACAGGCAACAATTTCCAAACATAGCCATATTTCGGCCACTCTGCCGCCTTCGGGTGGCTGTTCCATCCGTTCCTGGGTGTGCGGGATCTCGTGCGCTGCCACTCACAGCGCCTATGAAACAGAAGGTGAAATATGTCGACGACAATCACGGTAACCTCTGCGGCAGAGCTGAACCAGGCCTTGTCTCAGGCGACAGGTGGGGAAACTATACTGCTTGCGGCAGGCGATTACGGTCAGCTCAATCTCCACTACACGAATTTCGCATCGAACGTGACGATCAAATCCGCGGATCCGAATGCGCAAGCCAGCTTTTCCGGTATTCACGTCAAGCAATCATCGAACGTCACATTCGACGGCATCAAGTTTGACTACACTTACAACAGCGGCGACTACCATTTCCAAAGTCCGTTCAGTGTCTATGACAGCCAGAACATCGCGTTCAAAAACTCGATCTTCGATGGCGACGTTGCCAGTGGCACAGGCACATCCGCAGACGGCACCGGTTATGGAACAGGCCTGACGATCAGTGGCTCGACCAATGTCAGTATCGACAACACCGAGTTCTTGAAATGGTGGAAAGCTGTCATTGCTGTGAACTCTAATGGGGTCAGCGTTACCGGCAGTGATATCCACACGATACGGTCCGACGGTCTGGTCTTCGACAATGTCGACAACATTCTGGTTGAGAATAACTATATTCACGATTTCGGCGGCGCAGCCGGGTCCGGCGATCACCGCGACATGATCCAGATTCAGCGCGCCAACGGCAGCGGCAGTGACAACATCACCATCCGCAACAACGTGTTCGACATGGGGAACGGGGACTTTACCCAGACCATCTGGGCTGGTGGTGACGGCCAGGATATCAACGATCCCAACGTGATCCACCACAACGTGCTGATCGAAGGGAACACGATCTATAACGGCCATTTCCACGGCATTTCCCTTTATGGGGTAGATGGGCTTACGATCACCCAGAATTCAGTTCTGCATGTGGACGAAAAGACGCTGACCGGCGGGATCGAGATTCCGGTGATCAACGTTTCCTCAGGTTCCACAAACGTCACCATCAATCAGAACATTGCATCTCAGATCGTAGGGTATAACGGGCAATCCGACTGGAACGTCAGCAACAACGCCCTGATCCAGCCCGGTGAATACGACCAGAACTTCACATATCAGGCAACGGCGCAGGGGACTGGTTACAACCAATATGTGGTCATCCCAGGCAGCCTGGCTGACACACTGAACGCCGGCTCGGCCCATTCGTATGGTGCCTCGGGATCCATCACCCCGCAGCCGGGCACCTCCGGGGCCTCGCAGACAAATACCAGCCCCACGCAGCCGGACAGCGGTTCCACGTCCCCCGACAGCGGAACCCAGCAGCCCGATACCGGTTCTGACGAGCCCAATACGAGCTCCGAGCCTGTTCTCGGCAACGAACCACAAGGCGAACTGATGATCGACATCACCAATCAGGACAGCCCTGAGAGCGTCGAGCAACAGGACGGATTTTCTGACATCAGCAAAGTCTCCTCCCCGGTCGACGCGACTCAGGCCGAAGGCGATACAAGCGCCGCGCAACCTGACACTGGCTCCGAACAACCTGGCACCGATTCCGAACTTGTCCTTGCTGACAGTTCACAAGGCGAGATGTCGAGCATCGACATAGCCAATCAGGACAGTCGGGGGAACATCGGAACTCTGGACGGAATTTCTGACGCGTCGCAGGTTAGCTTCTCGGTCGACATAACCCGTGACGAAGGTGACACAACAGCCGAGCGGCTTGTGTGGAACCACTCGAATTTCGGCCTGAAGCTGAACAAGAAAGGGCATCTGGTCGCAAAAGTCGACAACAATGATGGCGGGTTCCACGACGGCTTCAAGATCACGGATGTCAATCTGAGCGACGGTGAAACACATGAGGTCACCCTGATGGTCGATCAGGCTACCGATCGCCTTCAGGTTCTGGTCGATGGTGCCGTTGTCCTGGACGAAACCAATACGGATTTCGACTTCGCCGGTGGCCGGGAAAGAGACTGGTACGTTGGTGACAGCGTCGACACCTTTGCGATCGGCGATGAGACCCCGTTTGTCGAGCAGTATTCCGATTTGTTCGCGTAACGGCAAAGATCGCCAGAAAAGCAACTTATTGATCGCTACTGTATGGGCGGGTTCCGGGAAATCGGACCCACCCACATCTATTCTGACCACCGGCATTGCCAGTTATGTAAGCTTGGGTACATACGCTCTTTGAATGCTGCCAGTATTCATCTAAATGATTAGTCAAACAGCTATGCCAGTGCCTTAAAAGGCGTATTACAAAAAGCATTTTGTCGTGATTGGTCCCGTTTCAAACGCCGCGCTAGGCTACGAGTTTTTTGGGAGAGTAAATGGTACAGTCAGAAATACGCTGGCATACGGATTGCAGGCAAGACTATCTGGATACGATCTGGAACATCATAACGGATGAAAAACCGGCCCGGATCATGGAAATCGGCGGCACGACCAGCCGTTCGACTGGTGATAGGCCCCTGCCGGATCACGTCTCCTCGTTCACCATCAGCGATATCAGTGCCGAAGAACTGTCCCATGTCTCGGACGATTTCGACACGCTGCAGATCAACGCTTGTGGAGATGTTAGCCATGTGGATCAGAAATTCGATCTGATCATGTCGAAATTCTGTGGCGAGCACATGCCGGACGGCAAGCAGTTCCACAGAAACATGCATCACCTTCTGGCGGATGGTGGCGTTGCCGTTCACCTAGTGCCGACCATTTTCGCCTCGCCATTCTTGATCAACTGGCTGCTTCCCGAACAACTGACACGCAAGGCGGTTCAACTGTTGCAGCCCCGGCGCTTTGATGGTCAGAATACCGGCAAATTCCCCGCCTATTACTCACTGTGTCGCGGCTCGACCCCGTATATGCGTAAGGCCCTGGCGGATGTCGGGTTTTCGAGCATCGAAGTACATGAATATTACGGACACCATTACTATGATAAGATTTTCGGCCTGCGGCAGCTGGATAACGGGCTGGCGCGCCTCTGCGCCCGGCACGAATGGGCTGTTTATTCTTCCTATGCCATCATCATAACGCGCAAGTAAGTGCCCCAGACCAAACCACGACATTTGACAGGAAACCACCAAGACCTGAGGCTGTGGAAAGAGCGGCGCCACAAAACAGCCAAACAGACGAAATATTGAAATTGACGCCCCAGTTTACGAATACCGCTTCGACAGGTGGAGCATATAACAAGTTGAGATCCAAGGACGTAGAGATGTTAGAGTCGAAAAGTTATCAGGCCTATATGAACAGTCCATACAAAAGCAGTAAGCATTCCACTTACTTCAATGTGTATGACAAACTTTTTTCTCCTTACATCGGAAAAGACATCACGTTTGTTGAGATTGGCGTTCTGGGTGGTGGATCTCTTTTCATGTGGCGTGAGTTCTTTGGTCCTCAGGCGCGCATCATCGGCGTTGAACTAAACCCCGATGCAAAGCGCTGGGAACAGGAGGGGTTCGAGATTTTCATCGGCAGCCAGAGCGACCCGGATTTCCTTGAAAAAATTGTGAGGGAAATCGGTGAAATCGACATCGTCCTAGACGATGGTGGTCATACGTATGAACAACAGATCATCACAACCGAATGCCTACTGCCGCACATCAAGGATGGCGGGATGCTTGTGGTGGAAGACACCCATACCTCCTACATGGAAGGGTTCGGCCTTAGGCACCGTTCCTTTATCAAATATGCCATGAACATGGTGGACCGTATCAACCATCGGTTCTCGCGCCTGACGCCTGACGCCTCGGAAAAACGCGCCTGGGGAATCAGCTTCTTTGAATCCTTTGTCGTCTTTGACGTGAACCGCAAAGCGACCTCGGTTGTGTCTGCACCGACGGAGAACAACGGTGAAGATTTGCACGCCAAGGATTTCAGGCATGCAGATAATCAGACCTATGAAACCCTTCTGAAAACATCCAAGGGGCTGTCCGCGCTCAAAGCGGTTCCGGGAATGCGTGCAGTAGCGAGACTGGTTCGGGCGACGGTGTCTTTGCCGTCCAACATGAAACGCGCCCGCAAGTTGAAAGAGTATTTCTGACCAGCCTCAAGCCCTGCGGTCACTTGGCTACTTTATCCGTGCCATCCACCTGCAAACATGACTCAGGCTGTTTCTGGTGTTACAGAAAGATATGGTTGTTTTTGTTTGAGATTGCTTGCCATGATATCGTTTGGCAAAGAGCGTGTTTTCGTTTCTGGCCGCCAGTATCGCACAACCACCGTTTTGTGTGTGATTTCCTGTATTCTTGTATTGTCTGTCATACTTCGTCTTTGGGGAATTGAACCTCGAAGCCTGTCTCATCCGGAAATCTACGTCCCGGGTATCAATCTTGTTCCCGGCATC
>NZ_JBXWSG010000131.1:0-6505 GCF_059613305.1 Ruegeria sp. BHSB056
GTTACACCGGGGACGTCGCACAGGGCAAGGCGGACGCCATTGAGGCTATTGAAGTCTCGCAAAAGTACTTTGCCTTTGTTCCGGAATGCGTTGCACAGACTTGCCTGGGCGTGGCCGAGACCTTTCTGGGCAACCTTGATCAGGCGCTGGACGCGTTCAGTGTTTCAGCCGAAATTGCGGAACGCGTCGGGGCAAAACGTCTTGAGGCGCAGGCCCTTGAACATCTGGCGCGAACGCAGGTTTATGCCGGACAGTCAGACCGCGCGCGTACGACCGGGCGTCGCGCGGTCGAAATCGCGCTTGAACATGGGCGGAACTTTGTAGGGCCCAAGGCTCTGTCGGCTCTGGCAATGGCCGAGACCAACCCTGATGAGCAAACGCGCTTGTTGAACCTGGGGTCTGAAATCATTGCCGAGGGATGTGTGGGGCACAGTCACCTGCACTTTTACTCGGATGCCAGCGCCGTCATGCTGGCGCGCGGCGATTGGGACGCAGCACTTGAATATGCGGATGGGCTTGCAGCCTTCACCACCACCGAGCCTTTGCCGATGGTCGATCTGTCCATTCGTCAAACACGACTGCTGGCTGAAAGCGGACAGCAGAACACTCTGCCCAAACAGCACGCGGAATATGCTGACCTGAATACGCAATTTGCAACGATGGGTATCACGCAATCCCTTGTGGGTTCAGTGGGGTTTCTGGCTGATTAGGCGACACCGCAGGAGGCTGAATGAGCGTAGAAAGAAAGGTGTGGCTGATTTCTGGCTTGCTGACCCTTGGGCTCGCCGGTCTGTTGCTCAGGCTTTGGATCGACTTGAACCATTTTGAGGGGGATCCAACGCAGCTTCCGGATCAGGCATCGGTGGATGCCTTTCTGGGTGAGCTGGACTCAGCACCAGATTACCGCGTCAAAACGGGGATATTCATCAAATCGTTCAGCTTTCTTGGTGCTAGCGACGTTCAGGTCACCGGCTACATCTGGCAGCATTACGTCGAAGGTGAACATGACAAGATCCGTCCAGCCGAGGGCGAGATCGGTTTCCTTCTGCCCGAAGCGGTCGATACAGCAAATGGCCTGATCGAAGAGGCCTATCGGCTACCGCAACAGGATGGCGTGCTGATCGGGTGGTACTTTGAACAAACCCTTCGTCAGAGCTTTGACTACACCCGTTACCCCTTTGATCACAAAACGGTCTGGGTGCGCGTCTGGCCCGCATCTTTTGACGTCAATGTTGCGCTGGTTCCCGACTTTGAGGCTTATACCGCGACCGGGCCGGATGATATTTTCGGCATCGACAGTCAGATCGTGATGGGCACTTGGGAACGCGAGAACACCTATTTCGACTATAAGCTGTCAAACCTGGATACGACGTTGGGCATCACGCAGAACACCTATCAAACCAACATGCCCGAACTGCATTATAACTTTGTCATCAAACGCAATTTCGCAAACGCGTTTATCGTGCACATGGTCCCGCTGCTTGTCGTGACAATGCTGCTGTTTGGGGCGCTGATGACCGTCACACGCCGTGAGGGGCTGGCCGATCGGCATGACTTCAGCACCTCCAGCGTGATCGGAACATGCTCGGTTCTGTTTTTCGTGATCCTGCTGGCCCATGTGCAGCTGCGCGAAGGGTTCGCGGGCTCTCCCGTGATCTATATGGAGTCGTTCTTTTTCATGATGTACTTCATGCTGCTGGCAGTTTCGGTGAATACATACCTGTTTGCGTCCGACGTTGAGACGTCGTTTGGAATCATCAACTACCGGGACAACCTTATTCCCAAGGCCGGGTTCTGGCCGTTCGTGCTGCTGTGTATGGTCGTGATTACGGCCTATAACCTTAGCTCCAAGGAAAGCCCAAAACCGCCACAAGTCAGCGCAGTGGAAAACTAGAGTGCCGGCTCAAATCCGGGCTTGGGTTCACCCTGCGCCATATCCAGCGTGTAGTCGCTGATGACTTCGGATTTGCCGTCACGCCAGTCTTGCAGGTATTTTTCAGGATCGGCGATTACATAGGCGTAAGCGGGTTTCATCACCCCATCCACGATCACGTTGATCTTTTTGCGGGTATAGACGTTCTTGGACGAGCCCGGACCATGATAGCCTTCCAGTTTGTCCAGTTCGTGCAGGCCCGATTCCGTCACCCGGTAAACCTCTCCGCTTACTTGTTTGCCCATGCCCTGCTGATCGACAAGGGTTGCCATTCGGTGCAGGAAGCCACAATTCGGATTGTCGCAGAACGGTTCATTTGGAACGATCAGGGGCATTGGTTGCCGCGTGCGGGCAGGCCCGACAAAGTCATTCAAAACCCGGTTGTGTGCCTCATGGTTCGGGAACCCCTGTTTCAGGGAGCCGTATGTGAAATACAGATAGGTGGGTTCCTGAATGGCAACAAAGGTTTCGTCACGGCCCTGTTCCGCGTCTTTAATCTTAAGGTTGTGGTCCTGCGCCCAAGCATCCAGCATGGTCCGGATTTCGGGCGGGATATCCATGCCCTGAACAAATTCAATGCACGAGGTTGCATCCATGCCTTTGGCGCGCAACAGGATGTCGACCATCCTTGGGGCTTTGTTCATCACAGCCACATGCAATGCGGTGAAACCGTGATCGTTGACGATATTGACGTCGATGTCGCGGCCGATCAAATCCTGCGCCGCTTCATAGTCGGGCTTACCCAGATCGTGACCACCTTCGTTCAATTCGCCTTCGCCACCGGCCGCATAATGCAGCAATGAATCGCCGTGGGCTTCGTCCACGATATTGATGCCCACGACACCTTCATCGATGGCGCGGAACACACGTTTCCATTCATTGATATCGTCAGCGGCGGCAGCCTCTCGGGCCCATTTGCACACGCGGTATTTCTGGTCGTCCAGTTCTTCGAACGCCTCGCCCAGTGCTTCCATGATCTGGTCAGGTGTGGCCATCATGCCAATCCCCATCCGACCGTTTGACAGCCGGCCTTCCCGGGGACCTATGAAATCAATGCCCAGTGTCTTCAGTCTTGCGACATTGTTCTGGGTGGTGATGTTGTTCCACATATTCGTGTTACAGGCCGGGCACAGGATCACGGGCTTCTTCTGGTACTGCCATGCCACAAAGACCGAGGTCAGAAGGTTATCGGCGATCCCGTTTGCCACTTTGCCCATGGTGTTGCAGGTGATAGGAGCGACGATCACGCAATCGGCCCAGTCGCATAGCGCCAGATGCGACGCACGCACCGGCATGTCGAATTCCATGTAACGGAAGTTCCATTCATCATCGTCGCGGTAATAGTCGTTATGGGTGATCTTGGCGTCGATCCGTTCAGCGCCGAAGTCCCGAAAAAACTTTTCGGCCGAAGTGGAAGGGATCAATTTGACATTGTGTCCGGCGTCGACGATGCGCTCAACCAGTTCGGGGATCTTGTCTGCCGCTGATGATCCGCAGGCACAAAGCAGCACGTTGCGTTTGCCGCTGCTTACCTCGTTCATCACACCTTTGGGATAGCCGAACATGTTCTTGTTCAGGCTGGGCGTCTCTTCAAGCTTGGAAACGGGAAGACCCGCTTCGATCATGCGGTCCTGAAGGTGACCTGCCTTGATCATGTCCACAATGTCTTCCAGCTTTTCGCCTTTGCTGATGCATTGGCCTTGGAAAAACAGGTAGGGAACTTTGGGTTTTTCACCTAAAGATATCAGCTGACGCCGCATCTTTATCGCATTGGGATCGCGACCGCCCACATCCACCTGCTTTACGCTGGTCGCACCGATGTTCGAAAGAACACTTCTGAGCATGTAGGACCATGGGTCTTCATCTTCATAAAACAGAACCATGGGGTTGTTCCGGATAATGCTGGTGACATCTCCGGGGTTTTCGGGCGGCTCAACCGTTTCGATCACCAGCAACGCCGGATTTTCCAGATCGCGCAGGCCGCGGAAGATGTTGCCGCGAGGGGCTTGCCAGACCTGTGACGTTGCGGGGCTCATGTCGACGATCGTCACAAGGTCGGTTGCTTCATCATATGCGATACACAGGCACCAGAATTCTTCGAGCAACGCGGTTTCCCGGTAAACGTTTACCGGTGGGCGGATGGCTTCGATCCCGGTGACCCGATTAAAGTCGATATTGATCATCAGGTGACGGTCGGTAATGGCGTCCAGGCCCTGAAGTTGCATCTTGAACCAGTCTTCGGGGGTATCGATCGATGTGTCCTCGCGCGTTCCGAAACTGCGAAGTGAACTGCTCAGGTGCACGTTTTCGGACCCGTTCAGGTATTTCTGGGCCATGTCGTGCATGTCCGCGGCCGTGGCCACCCGTGAGACAACATCCGTGAATGAGGCTTCGGTGGCCCGCAGCAGCTCGTCTTCGTCCACCTTGTCGTCGCCGTGAATGGCGAGGCTTTCCACCAACACCCCCAAGGAGTTCATGTTCGGAGTGGCGCGGCGGAACAGGTTGCGCCGTTTCTTGGGGTCTTTCGCCAGATAGAGTGTGCTGTCGACATAGTTGCATCGTTGCTTGAATGTCTTCAGATGCGTTTTGACCGCGGCACGCGCCGAAAAGCGTAAAATACCACGCGACCGCATCGAGGTTCCGTCACGGTCCGACATCGCTTTCCAAAGCCGGTCTGCGGTTGTAACCCAAAGCTTGCCGTATTTCTCAGGATGTACGTCCATCATGTGCACCAGCCCAGTGCTTGGGTTGCACTTGGCGATGACGGCAAAATGCCCGCCCGGCATATTCGCTTTGCCATGGGCGACGCCGACCTGAAAATTCGCCACCAAAATATCGTTGTCACCACCCAGCCGGTTGGACTCGTCAATCGCATCCAGCAACAGCTGCACGTTTGTCGTGTCCTCGTCCATGAAATAGGCCTGAACCTGAACACTGTCCCGCAAGCCCTGCGAATGAATGTAGGTACAGGCGACGTCAAACAGCTCACCCAGTGAGATACCGTCATTGACGACGAAAGACGAAGGCAGCGCGCATTCACGGAAAATGTCGTTCACTTCGCAACTGAAGCCCAACGCGGACATGCTGAGGGCGGCAGCCGTCACGCTGCAACAATTGATCGGCTGCTGGAAGTTCTGCAATTGAACACTGACCAGATCGCCGAACATCGTGGCGAAGCAGGGTTGCCGGATTTCCTCTGGTATCTGCCGCCAGTTCTCGCTGGACAGAAAAGCCAGCCGCGATCCGTCCAGCGCAAGCGCTTCGAGGCTGACGGGAATGTCCGATATCTGAAGGTGCTCTTCATAGAAATAGTCACCGACATCCGCGCTGGCCAAAGGATTTCCATTCTGCCGCAGCTGAACCACACCGCGCAGAACAACATACATGCCGCTTGCTGGCAGAACCGTGTTGTCGGTCACCTCGATACATTCGAAATGAGGGTTAATGACGGACAGGTTTGCAATCTTCGCCTCGCCCGGCAGAACCTTGTATATCAGGTTCCAGTCTGCGTCATTTGGGATATATGATCTGGACGTTTCAATTTGATCTATAAGCACAACTGTTCCCCCTGAAGTTGCGTTTCAAATGTCTAAGTGCGGCCAGCCGGGGCTTTGGGTTTTTCGATGTGCAGATCCCGTCATTCTGAGTTTAGGTCGGGCCCGGTTTTGCCTGTCACTGGCCAGGGCCGGCCTGCCAAAGTAAAAAGTATAAGCAAATTGGCCCAATTGGCTGCACAGTATCCGATTTTTGTATAAAAATCACGATGGCAGTGATGTTGGGTTTTAGGCCATCCTCTCCGACAGGCAAATATGTGGTGGACCCTACGCACCGAAGGGGCCGGAAAACTGTCGGATTTCAGGCTGATCTTCCGTTTAGTCGGCGAACAGGTAGTCCAGCCGCATCACTGCGCTGGCCTTTTCTTCGTCCACCCCTAGAAACTCGGAAATGACAGCTACGTTTTCGGCGCGCTGGGCGGTTTCCCGCAGTCGCAGGTAATTGTCCAAACCGGCGGCGCGGATTTGTTGGGACTCGTAACTCAGATCGTTGCGAAGTGTCGGCAGCAGACGGGAAACAGTCTCAACCGGGCTGTTTTCCCCCGCCAATCCGACGCGGCGCGCATGTCCGATCAGGTATTCGTCCGAGTATTCGCATTCGATCTCAAGCACATGGGTTTTGGCCTGATCACCGCAGAAATCCTGAACAACGTCCAGGTTGGCCGGGTCGAGGCACAGAACCAACTGGTCTGATCCGAAACTTTCGAAAAGCATTCGTACAACGGCCCGCCGATGGCGCGAGCGCTTGGTCAGCGTCGTCTCAATACCGCCCAGATCAGGCAGTTGAGTTTCCTCTTCGTTAAACAAGTATTCGACGCAAGGGATATCTGTTTCAGACGCGATCTGATCGACCAGCCTTTTAGCGACATGCCACTTCTTGCTGACGATCACGAACAGCTCTCGGTCAGGGCCCAGAACACTTTCGGCCTCCCAGAAACGTTGCCCGAACCGGCGCCCGATGCGCCCCCGGCCAGCCAGAAACGCATACAGGCTGCGCCCCTCGTTCGAGATGGGAAAG
>NZ_JBXWSG010000132.1:0-6213 GCF_059613305.1 Ruegeria sp. BHSB056
CGCAAGGCTCACGAACCTGTACGTGTTCAGACGATCCCCTGCCCGTCCTTCAGTTGCTTCCGCACGATCACGTCGATTCTTGTGTCTTGAAAAGAAAAAATCCCAGTCTGCTTCAGCGCCTCGCGTATCGAAGTTCTCTCGGGCAGTCTTTTCCAGATTGTGGCCGATGCATAGGGCGCCATGCGCGGTCTTGTGGCGACGCCCATCGTCATGCCGTTCAGGTACCTGACTTGTTGCCGGTGCGCAGGAAAGAGGATCGTTTCAGACAAAAACCCATCCTCGCTGTTTGCGCTTTCCAGAAGGTAAATCCGATTGCCTCGATAGGCCACAAGTCCGGAATAGCGTGTCTTTTGAACGATGCTTTCGTCGTCACTTAACGCACGTTCGAATGTGTGAGAAACGATGTAGCCATCTACCTCGCGTAACCAGATCAGTGTGCGCATGATCTTGTCTTCCCAGGTAGGCGTCACGAAATGCCCATGGTAGAAGCCGAGATAACGACGGAGTGGCCCAGCCTGCTTCTCAAAGATGCCGGATAGGAGCTGCGCAGGGCCTTTTCTGATTGGGTTCTGCATGCGGCTGCGTATTGCCCCAAAGGCAGCCGGGTCGGCCTCCAAGTCTTCTTCGCTGATTTTGAAATGCTGTGCGATGCGTCTCAGGTTGTGGGCGGAAGGCATACCGCCGCCGTTCAAATAACGATTGAATTGCTGCCTGTTCAGACCGATGTCCCGGCAGACCTGGGCGATGCTGCCGTAGTCCGCGCACAGAGACCGCAAGTTTAGTGAGAAATTTTCCGACATTCTGCAGGAACCTTCGCAACTGTTCGCCAATATGCTTACACTCGCGTACAAAAGTGTAAAGTCGCTTACTTGGCAGAATGCCAAAACGTCGCCACGCTGAGCCTGCAATTTACAGGTGGTAGGGAACGTGCTGGACGGTATCAACATAATCGAGAACGAGTGGATCGCTCTGCCGGACGGACGAAGACTGGCCGCCCGGATCTGGCTTCCAGATGTCAGAGAACCCGCGCCGGCAATTCTTGAATACCTCCCCTATCGCAAACGTGACGGCACGGCGCCGCGCGACGAAACAACACATCGGGTGTTTGCGGCAGGCGGCTACGCCTGCGTGCGCGTCGACATCGCCGGTACCGGCGACAGCGAAGGCTGCTTTGACGATGAATACTCCGAGCAGGAATTGTCTGATGGCGAAGCTGTTCTGGCTTGGATCGCCAAGCAAGAGTGGTGCGATGGAAACGTCGGCATGATCGGGATCAGTTGGGGTGGTTTCAACGGGTTGCAGCTGGCCTATCGCCGTCCGCCGGAACTGAAGGCCGTGGTAAGCATTGCCTCAACCACCGACCGATATGCGGATGACATCCATTTCATGGACGGCTGCTTGCTAAGCGACAACGCCAACTGGGCGGCACAGATGTTCGCCTATCTTTCCCGCCCTGCCGACCCTGAATTGCGTCAAGACTGGCGCGAGGATTGGATCAAAAGGCTGGAAAACTTGCCAGACCTGGCGGCGGACTGGTTGGCGCATCCGACCCGTGACGCGTTCTGGAAACACGGGTCGGTCTGCGAAGACTGGTCGCGAATTGACGTGCCGGTCCTGGCGATCACCGGCTGGGCTGATGCCTACGTCAATACACCGCTGACTTTGGTGGAAAACCTGCAAGCACCCACCAAGGCGTTGATCGGCCCTTGGGAGCACCGCTACCCGCATATCTCGAAAATAGAAGCCGCGGATGCACATTCGGAGATCATCGGTTGGTTCGACCGTTGGCTGAAGGGCGAGTTGAATGGGGCTGAAACACTGCCCGATTTCAGGACCTTCGTGCAGGAACACGACGATCCCTCCCACAAGATCAAGCCCCGCAAAGGACGGTGGATTGCCGAAGACAATTGGCCGTCACGAAACGTTCAGGATCGCTCCTATAGTCTGGGTGACGGCGTGCTTGTCACCGATCCCGGATCCGGAACAATTGTCTTCTCAAGCGCAGCAGATATCGGGGCCGCCAGCGGGTATTTCTGCCCGGGCATGCGCATAGACAACGAGTTGCCCGGGGACCAGCAAGAGGACGACGCGCGATCCATTTGTTTCGACCTTCAGCTTCAGGCCCCACTCGAAATCGTCGGGCGCCCGCGTTTGAAACTGGCGGTCCGCGTTGATCAGCCGGTCGCGCAGGTTGTAGCGCGGCTGTGCGATGTCGCGCCGAATGGCGCGTCGCAACGCATCACTTATCGCCCTTTCAATCTGACGCATCACGATAGCCACGAAACCCCGAAAGCTTTGGTGCCGGGAGAACTTTACGACGTGGAATTCGAATTGAATGCCTGTGCGCATCGGCTGGCACCGGGACATCGTCTGCGACTGGCGCTTTCGACCTCATATTGGCCGATCGTCTGGCCCGCGCCCAAACCGTTCGAGATCACGCTTGAAATCGAAGGCTGCCAATTGGTTATCCCTGAGCGCTGTGTCGAGTTTGAACCCGAGCCTGCCAATCCCGGGTCTCCTGACAGTTTTCCCATGCTCAATGCGGATGTGCTGCGTGAACCGTCGAGTACAGTGCAGCGAAGCACAAACAATAAGGGCCACACAACACTCGACACGTTTGATGACTTCGGCATGGTGCGCGATCCCTATCACGGTCTTATCAGCGGCAGTGATGTCACAATGCACTATGCCATTCATCCTGAAGATCCTGCTTCCGCGACGTTCAGCTCGAAATGGAACTTTCGCTTCAAACGCGATGACTGGGAAGTTTGGATAGAAACCCGTTCGCGCATGTCCTGCGACGAAAGCAATTTCTACCTTCACCGCGAACTACGGGCCACCGAAGGGCCCGATGACACCGAAGTCCTGACGAAGGAGTGGTCGCGCACCGTTCCTCGTGGGCTTCTTTGACCACCCAAAGGGAGACTACGCATGAGAATTGAATGGATGAAGGCACCCACAGGGCGCCGCAATTTTCTGAAAGGGGCGACCGCGCTCGGCGCTACGGCTGCACTGCCGATGGGTTGGGCCGGTCGTGCCTTTGCCCAGGATAACGGCGTCTTGCGCGTTCGGTCCTATGGCGACGCACCGAACATGGACCCGGCGCACAGTGTCGGCGTGGTGGAGGAAGAAATCCACGCCTCGATCTACAACAAGCTGATCCAGTACAAGCCAGGCTCTGAATGGGGGTGGCAACTGGATGCGGCCTCGATGATCGAACAGGCCGACCCGACCCACGTCAAGTTTGCACTGCGCGACGACATCGGGTTCACGAATGGTCATGGTGCGATGACTGCCGAGGATGTGAAGTTCAGCTTTGAGCGGATTGTGGCAGACGCAACCGAAAGCCCGAACAAGCCGGATATGGGACCGCTCAGCCATGTCGAAGTGACTGGCGAACGTGAAGGCACAATCGTTCTGAAGGAGCCTTTTGCTCCGCTATGGTCGATTGCTTTGCCATATATCACAGGCAACATCGTCTCTAAGGCCGCTGTAGAGGCCACAGGCGGTCGCATCGGGTCCGATCCGGTGGCGGAAAGTGGTCCTTATCTGCGCGCAAGCTGGAGTCCGAAGGAAAAGACGGTTCTGCAACGCAACCCCGACTGGAAAGGAGATGCCCCGGCCTGGGATACGATCGAGATCTATCCGATCGACGATGAGAATACGGCCGAGATCGCTTTTGAGGCTGGTGAACTGGATCTCACCCGCGTGTCTCTGGGGTCGGTTGCAAGGTACCGCGAAGGCGTTCCAAATGGCGGCACCCTCGTCGAGAATCCGTCTCTGTACTACGTCTGGCTAGGGATGAACCTCGATCATCCCAAATTACAAAATCCAAAGCTGCGTCAAGCGATCCAGCACGCCATCGACGTGCCTACCATTCTGGAGGCCTCCTACTTCGGGGCAGCAGAACCTTCGACCGGCATCATCGCGCCGGGCCTTGCGGGGAACCGCGCCAACGGCATGGTCGCGCCACAGGCCAACATCGAAAAGGCCATGGCATTGTTGGCAGAGTCCGGTGAGACAAATGTCACCCTGTCGCTCGATATTCTGAACAAGACGACCTACACCACCATGGCACAGGTCATTCAGGCAATGTTGGCTCAGATAGGCATCACGCTGGAAATCAACGTGCTTGAATCCGGTGCCTTCTGGGCCAGCGGTGACAACGAGGACCTACAACTTGTGCTCAACCGCTTCTCGATGGCACCAGATCCGTCCTATGCAACGGCATGGTTCACCACCGAACAGGCAGGCATCTGGAACTGGGAACGCTTCCGCAGCGAGGAGTTTGACCAGCTTCATGCAGCGGCTTCGGCCGAAACCGATTCAACCAAACGCGCTGAAATGTACCAGCGCGCGCAGGACTTGATGGAAGAAAGTGGCGCCTATCGCTTCATCACGCACGAAGCGACGCCAATTGTGCATTCCTCGCGCGTTGTGCCGGCACTGCGCCCCGATGGTCTGTCTCTCCTGAGGTACTTCGGCAAGGCGTGATCTCCCTGCGCCTATTTGCGCGGCCGCCTTCGGGTGGTCGCGCGCAACCCCCATCATGGGAAAGGATAGCACCATGCTGAGCTTTGCCTTGAGGCGGTTCGCACTTGCTGCGCTGATTCTGCTCGTTGCGGTGACGCTGATGTTCCTGATGATCCGGGCCGTTCCCGGTGATCCGGTGCAGATCATGCTTGGTCCGCGAGCGACCCCGGAACTGCAGGCGCGGCTCACTGCCGAACTGGCGTTGGATCAGCCGATCTGGCGACAACTCGTTATCTTCTATGGCAATATGCTGCAGGGTGACCTTGGTACGGACGTATTCTCGGGCCGATCGGTCACGCAGATTGTTTTCCAGCAGTTGCCGTTCACGCTGGAGCTGATCTTCGCCTCGATCATCTGGTCCGCCGCCCTGGGCATTGGCCTGGGCGCCTACGCGGCAGCCCACCCCAACACACTGATCGACCGTTGCGTCGCCGTGTTGTCAGTCAGTTTCGTGGCGGCTCCTGCCTTTGTTGTGGCGCTTCTGTCTCTGCTATTCTTCGCTGTGCAATTGCAATGGTTCCCGTCCATCGGTGTTGGAGACGGGTTCTGGGACAGGCTGGATCACCTGGTGCTGCCTGCGTTTGCCATCGGGCTAAGTTGGGTCGGGTATATCGCCCGGCTTGTGCGCGCGTCGATGCTTGAGGTTCTGGGTGAAAACCACATCCGAACCGCGCGCGCCTTTGGTCTAGCCGAACGCCGGATCATCATGGTCTATGCCCTTCGTATCGCCATTCTTCCTGTCGTCACAGTGATCGGTGTCGGCATGGGGTTCTTGCTCAGCGCCGCCGTCTTTGCCGAGATCGTCTTTGCAAGGCCGGGCCTCGGCAAGCTGGTGATCGACAGTATCACAACCCGAAACTACCCGATCGTCATGGGCTCGGTTCTTGTTTCTACCGGCCTCTTCGTTGTTTCGACCGCTCTCGCAGATCTGATCAACGCCTGGCTAGACCCACGCGCGAGGAACTCAACATGACCGACGCCGCCATCGAAAAACCCCGGTCGGAACTCGGAATTATCCTGACAGGTGTAGCCAAGAACCCGCTTGGGCTGATGGGACTGATCATTGTCGGCGCAATTGTGTTCAGCGCGATCTTCGCCGCCTGGATCGTGCCATACGACCCGATTGCGATGAACATTCAAGAACGCATGCAAGGCCCATCGGCCAGCCATTGGCTGGGTACAGATCAGTTGGGCCGCGATACTTTCAGCCGCGTGATCATGGGCGGGCAAGTGGCCCTCAAAGTCGCCCTGCCGGCTGTCTTCGGCGCCATGGTGATCGGCCTTACCCTGGGCATGATCGCAGGTTACGGGCCCAAATGGCTCGACAATCTACTTATGCTGCTTTTTGACACCATCCGGTCCTTCCCGACCGTAATGTTCGCGCTCGCTGTTGTCGCACTGGTCGGCCCCAGCCTGCAAACGGTGGTCTTTGTGGTCATGGCAACCTCGATCCCGACCTATGGCCGGGTCGCGCGGACACAGACGCTGACCCTGCGCAACTCCGAGTTCATCCTGGCCGAACGCTCAATGGGGGCCAGTATGTCGCGCATTCTGGGTGTGCACATGCTGCCGAACATCATTGGTGTACTGGCGGTTCTGGCCGCGATGGACATCCCCACGGTGATCGCGCTTGAGGCCGGATTGTCGTTTCTCGGTCTTGGCGTTAAGCCACCGACCCCC
>NZ_JBXWSG010000133.1:0-6194 GCF_059613305.1 Ruegeria sp. BHSB056
ACTAAACTGCACACGCGGTGAATTGACCTGCGACCCCCTTCAATCAGAATTATTTCTCACAATTGTTTCCATCTACGCCTTTGGAAAAGGTCCGTCGATGGCGCCTTGGCAATCTGGCTTGAACACGAGTCAAAAAGGCCTCTGGGAGGTCAAAGTTGGCTCCAAAAGCACAAAATTTAATCCATTGTACCCAAGAAGGAAACAGAAACTCTTGAACTTTCAACAGATCCGTTGAGCAAAGTTTCACGATCCTGTTGGAAAACACTCGTACTAAGTCGTTCTGAGGTGTCCTTGCCAGTATTAATGTTTTGCAAGCCAAGCTGAATTTGTTAACACTTGGTTACGGGAAAGTGGCCTCGCGAATGTGCAAGCGCAGGGTCGAAGTGGTATAAAAATATAAGATTTTAAGTATATGTAGTTGAGGTCGAGCGTGTTCTGTTCCTGAGTTTGGTAAGTGGTTCGTGAGTATTTGTGTGTGTTGGGGGTTTAAATAGTGACAAGTCATTCAAAAGAAGTGGCCAACGCTGGCGCGGGCTACTCTAGCATCTCTGTTATGCCAACCTCAGTTCAGTATCCGGGGTTCTACAGAGGTGTGGGAAAACGCATCTTTGATATTGCGTTTACACTGCTTGCAGCGCCGTTCGTCGTTCCGATGGTTGTGCTTCTGGCCGTATTTCTGGCCAGTCAGGGCGTAACACCGTTTTACCGGCAGGAGCGGGTTGGCAAGAACGGCAAGAGCTTCAAGATGCTTAAACTGCGCACGATGGTGCATGACGCTGAAAACATACTACAAGAGCATCTAAAAACAAATCCTGAAGCCCGCGAGGAATGGGACCGCGACCAGAAACTGCGAAATGATCCTCGTATCATCAAGTTCGGGACGCTCTTGCGCAAATCTTCGATGGATGAATTGCCGCAATTCTGGAATGTTTTTGTCGGCGAAATGTCGATGGTCGGCCCCCGCCCTATGATGGTGTGCCAGAAAAAGCTTTATCCAAACAACATATACTACAGAATGCGCCCCGGCATTACCGGCTCATGGCAGGTATCGAACCGGAACAACTCGACTTTTGCCGAACGCGCGCAGCATGATGTGGAATACTGGAAGGACATGTCATTCAAAACGGATATGCAGATTCTGTTTCGGACAGTTTTCGCGGTTCTGCGCGGCACAGGCTGCTGAAACTGAGCTGTGCAACCGAACCGATTGATGGGTTGCATGCTTTTTCGTACGTTTTGCGGGAGAATAGCAATGGGCAGGATCGTACCCCAAGTTGGTGCACGACTGGTCGTCGCCTTTTTTGCCGCGACGCTCTTGCTGAGTGCGTGTGACTCGGCTGAGGAGCGGGCCGAAGCTCATTTCCAAGCGGGGCTGGCTCATCTGGAAGCCGGTGACGTCGAGCGCGCACTTGTTGAATTCCGGAATGTCTTCAAACTGAATGGTCAACACAAGGAAGCTCGCCTGACGTTTGCCCGGCTGGAGCGCGAGCGCGGCAACATCCCTGTTGCATATGGTCAGTATCTGCGGCTGGTGGAACAGTATCCGGACAACCTTGAAGGTCATCGCAACCTTGCTGAGATGGCTCTGGAAGTAGGTAATTGGGAAGATGTCAGGCGCCATGGCGCATTGGCGAGCGCTCTGGCGCCGGATGATGCCGAAATCAAATCTATCAACAATATGTTGGCTTACACCGACGCGGTCCGGGAGGGTGATTTTGCGAGTGTGGACTTTCTCGTACATACGTCCCGCGAGATGATCAAAAGCAATCCGGAACTGATGACCGCGCGCCAGGTCGTAATTGACCATCTGGTCCGCGATGAGGACTGGCCAAATGTTCTGCAAGAAACAGAGGCGGCGATAGCCACCGATCCGATGGAAGCAAGCCTTTACGGAATCCGGCTCCGTGCCCTTCAGGAACTGGACATGCCCGCAGAGATCGAGGCATTGCTCAGGCAGATGACCGTGACATTCCCTGACGATGAAGGCGTCGAGCAGTTGCTTGTGCAGCATTATATCGACTGGGGAAATTTGGATGCGGCAGAACAGATGCTGCGGGCTGAGGTGGATCCTCAAGCCGAAGATCACATGCCGGCGCAGCGGCTAATCGCCTTTCTGAATGACAACCGCGATTCTACAGTGGCAATTTCCGAGCTGGATACGATCATCGCCGAGGGTGGCCCTAACACGTTCCATTTTAAGACGGTGCGTGCAGCGCTGAAATTCCGATCGGGTGATGAACAAGCCGCAATCTCCGAGATGCAAACACTGCTTGAGGGGGCGGAAAGAAACATACAGACCCGGGCCAGTGAGGTGGAGTTTGCCCTCATGCTGTTCCAGTCTGGACGACCCGATGACGCCCGGGCTTTAGTCGAAAAAGTCCTGTCCGAAGATGCAGCCCAGGTTGGTGCGCTCAAGTTCAAAGCGTCCTGGTTGATTGATGAAGACAAGACTGGCGATGCGATTGTGCTTTTACGCGAAGCGCTTGGTCAGGCACCCCGCGACCCACAGTTGATGACTCTGATGGCTCAGGCGCATGAACGTAATGGAGACAGGGAACTGATGGGCGAAATGCTGGCGCTCGCGACGGAAATGTCCGCCAATGCACCGGACGAAACGCTACGCTATGCCCGGTTTCTGATGGCAGAAGGTGATCTGGAAATCACCGAGCGTGTTTTGACCCATGCCTTGCGCCAAACCCCGGAACACCCTGAACTTCTGTTCCTGCTGGGTGATGTGCTTCTGAACATGCAGGACTGGGATCGGCTGGGCACCGTCCTTCTTGCCATTGGGGATCTGGACAGCCCGGAAACACGACGTATCGCCAATGAGCTCAGAGCCCACATGCTGGCAGCACAGCAGCGCACAGAGGAGCTGACCTCTTTCCTGAACGAATTGGCGGATGATCCCGAGTTTGGCCTGCCCGCCGATATCGCGCTTATTCGCCTGATGCTTACAAAAGGGCAGACGGCAGAGGCATTCGCCCATCTTGACCAATTGCTTTCTGAGGACCCGAATTCTTTGCCAATTCGCTTGATCAAAGCACATGCTCTGATCGGTGAAAACAAACGCCGCGAGGCCGAGCAGCTTTACCGCGCCATTCTCGAGGATTATCCTAACACAACACGGGCGTGGACTGCCTTGCACGAGTTGGCAACGGAACGGAATGCCCCGGATCAGGCCAGCGAAGTTTTGGCCAAGGCATTGGCTAATCTGCCTGAAAGCCCGGATCTGCTCATGCTGCAGGCGGCGGAATACGAACGCACTGGGGACCTGGATCAGGCAATCGAAACATATGAAAAGCTTTATCCGATCACCAATCGGTCCCTGGTTGTGGCCAACAATCTCGCAAGCCTGCTGACGACACACCGCAACGATGACAACAGTCTGCGGCGTGCACAGGTTTTGGCGCAACGGTTGCGCGGCACACAAGAACCCGTGTTTCAGGAAACATACGGTTGGGTGGCCTACCGGATGGGAAATTATGGAGAGGCGGTCACCTATCTCGAACCTGCAGCTGCGGCATTCCCTGAACATCCCCTGGTTCTGTACCATCTTGGGAAAACATACGCGGCCTTAGAGCGGAACGAAGATGCTCTGCGTTTGTTTCATAAAGCCAGGACTTTCAGTGGCACTTCAACGGAAGTTGAATCATTGGTGGACGCTGAGATTGAGCAGCTGAATGCTGCACCGGACACCAGCCATTAGGAGGGGGCGGATGACGCCGCTGCATTTCTGCCGCATCTTGCATGTATCAGACTCCTTGTAGATTGTTTTGCACCCCGTAGGGCGGCATAAAGAAAGAAAGTGAGAGATTTGAATATGCGTACAGTTATCGGATCATTGATCGCCCTTGTCATCACTATGATTGCGGCCACCGTATCATGGGCGCAACCCTATCAAATTCAGCCCGGCGATGCGTTGCAGGTTGAGGTTCTCGAAGACCCCGCCCTGAACCGGACCATTCTGGTCTTGCCGGATGGATCCATCAACTTCCCGCTTGCCGGCTCGATCCGAGCCGCTGGTCAATCTACCACCGGATTGAGCTCGTCTCTCTCATCGGCGCTGGCCTCGAACTTCAATACGCCGCCAACGGTCTTTATTTCGGTGGCGGCGCTGGCTCCGCCGCCGCTCCTGGGCGGGCAGGTCGCATCCGGGCCAACCATCGATGTTTTCATAATGGGTGAGGTCAATGTACCCGGCAAGCACCTTGCTACTGAAGGTACAACCATTCTTCAGGTTTTGGCTCAGGCTGGTGGCCTGACCAATTTCGCGGCTCGCAAGCGCATCGAATTGCGCCGGGCTGACAGTAAAACAGGCGTGATGAACAGATACACTTACAACTACAACGGCTCGGGTGGTGGTATCCAAGGCAATACAGTGCTTAAACCCGGAGACGTTGTTGTCGTACCAGCACGCCGCTTGTTCGAATAGGGGCTGTACAGGTGGGGAAATCCAAGAGCAGGCTGTCCACCATTCTGGCGGGCGGGATCGCTGTCATAAGTTCGTTTACACCGGCCGTCGGGCAGCAGGCTTCGACACAGCAAACATCCGTGCAACAGACAACAGTCGCATCAACGGTTGTGCAGCAAACACCCAGCCAGCAATTGATCTCACAACGGGCCCAGAGAAACCCGGCCCGAAGGGTCGGTCTTCCGACCGGTCAGCAGGTTGGGACCGGGACCGGCCTGAGTGTGACCCTGGATTATCTCTCATCGCTCAGGCACGATAGCAATCTTCGCCTGACCGACCCTTCGCTTGGATCCACGACCTGGTGGGAAAATACGCTGGCTCTGGGTATTCTGAAGCAGACCTCGGATTCGAGACTATCGTTCGATCTTTCCGGGCTGTACCGGATCGCCAATGAGCCGATTATTGGAACGGAATCCAGTTTTTCAGACCCGTCTGCCCGCCTGTCGTATCAGCGGGCACGCCTTAACAGCCAGCTTGACTTGCTATTGGATTACCGCGAACAGGATCTGGCCTTTAACCGTTCACTGACCGACACCAATCTGGATGGCAGGATTGATGCCGCCGATGTAACCGGAACCATTGGAGATCAGGTCAACACCCTGGGCAACCTGGATTGGCAAACCGGCCTAAATGACCCAATCGGGTTCCAATTCATCTACAGCTATCGCGAACGCACCTATACAAACACAATCGATCCGAACCTGTTCGACAATAAATCAAGCGATTTCTCGGCGATCACGACATTGCGGGTGTCACCGGTTTTTCAGGCAAACTTGCGTCTCGGCTACACTGACTTCTCTGCAGAAGACAATGTGCGGACCGATCAGCAAACGACGGTTGTGACAGTAGGGGGGACCTATAACGTATCTCCCGTTACCACCGTCAGTGCGAATATCGGCTACAGTCAGGTGGATGAAACGCTGCGTACGACCAATACCAACACTGTGACCGAGGATTTCGTCTGGGATTTTGCCTGGAACAAAACCTTGCCAGACGGCTCGGCGGATTTTCAGATTGACCAGACATTCGGGGTTAATGGGTCGCGGATAAACGCAACCGCCGGTCGTAGCTTCCAGCGCGCAAATGGAGTGTTGAGTTTCAATGTGGGCCTGTCCAGAGGGCCATTCGACGAGGTCACGCCGATCGGGCAACTCGACTACAGCTACCAGCTGGCCAGTTCTCGGATCGGGGCGACGTTACAACGCCGGGTCGGCACCAGTACGCAGAGTATAGAAACACGCGAAACACTGGCGTTTCTAACATACGACTATTTCATCAACCCGGTATCGGGGCTGTCTTTCAGCATCGATTACATTGATCAGGAAGATGAGGGAACCGGCCAGCCCAATCCACGCCAGCGTGGTACGTTCAGTGCATCCTATACACGGGCTATCACAAAAGACTGGGCTGTAAACGTGGGGTACCAATATGAAATGGATGACCAGAACGGTTTTACGGCAACGTCGAATTCGGTCTTTATGACTTTGGGCCGGCGCTTTTCTCTCAAACCCTGACTGTCGTTTGCGCGACTCACGACATCAACAATCAAGATATTTTGAGATCAATGTTTCGAATACTGATCGAAAACGTCTGAGCTTTGGCCGTCACAATTTCAGGGCCTCTCATATTATGCATGATGGTTTGTGATGCATCGTCTCGATTCGAACGACAGCCGCAGCAAAGTGCTTGAGACGGCCCGAAACACCCTGCCTGCCATCAACGC
>NZ_JBXWSG010000134.1:0-6024 GCF_059613305.1 Ruegeria sp. BHSB056
ATGCCGAACCCACGCCCCAATCATTGGCGCGGAACATCTTGTCGTACATGTAGTTGGCCAGAACCTGTGTCTCCCATTGGCCATTGGTCATCGCGAAAACGATGTCGAAGACCTTCAGAACGAGAATGGTGATGGTTGTCCAAACAACCAGAATTGTGTTCCAGATTTGAGGCACCTTGATTTTGAAGAATATCTGGAAGGGATTGGCCCCATCCAAAACCGCCGCCTCGACGGTTTCTTCGGGGATGCCGCGTAAAGCGGCAGACAGTATCACCATGGCAAAGCCTGTCTGAATCCAGATCAGGATCCCCATGAGGAAGAAATTGTTCCAGAACGGAATGGTTAGCCAGGTTTGCGGCTCGGCCCCGCCAAAGAACAGATAAAGCGCATTCAGAATCCCGATCTGGTCTTGCTCGGCCGGACGCGCATCGTAGATCAGTTTCCAAATGACCGAAGCCCCGACGAAAGAGATTGCCATCGGCATGAAAATCAGGGCTTTTGCGATGTTACCCCAGCGGATCCGATCAGTTAGCTGAGCTGCCAACAGACCAAATGCAGTCGACATTGCAGGGACCACGATCAGCCAGAACATATTGTTGCGCATGGCTTCCCAGAATTTCGGTTCTGCCACCATCTGGATGTAGTTATCGAGACCAACCCACTTATACCCACCGCCGGCCACGCGATCCGTGAGCGACAGGCGCAACGTTTCAACTACCGGATAGGCCAGATACAAGCCAATCGCTACAAGCGCCGGAAGCAAAAACAGCCAAGGCCGGATCATATTCGCGCGGTTGATGTTGCGGCCGGCATTCGGCCCGCGCGCAGGGAACAGAACCTTGTCCAGAAACTGGTTGGACAGAAAGAAATAGCCCACACAACCCGACACGCCTATGGCGATGGTCAGCAGGCCCTGAATTGCCGGATGCATCACGCTCTCCGTTGCGAAGGGGAAAACGGGCGGCCTGTCGCGCAGACCGCCCGGGTTTTAACGCGCTTAGTCCAGCGCATCCCAGGAAGATTGGATCTCGTCAGCAACTTCCTGAGCGGGCTTTCCACCAGCATAGTCAACCATACCGGTCCAAAAAGTACCGGCCCCTACGCCGCCCGGCATCAGGTCCGAGCCGTCAAACCGGAACGTTGTCGCACCCAGAAGAATGTCGTTCATCTTCTTGAGTGTCGGATCCGAGAACACCGACGTATCAACACCTTTATGCGGAGTCAGGAAGCCGGTCAGGGCCATCCATGTCTCGTGTGCTTCGGGGGTCTGCAGATAGGCGATCAGATCATGTGCAGCCGGGCTGTCATTGGTTATCGCCCATAGCGTGCCGGCGCCAAGAACCGGGCTACCCAGATCCTTGCTTTCATATGCGGGGAAGTAGAAGAAATCAGCATCTTCACCGACAACCGTGCCTTCAGGAAAGAATGCCGGGATGAACGACGCCTGACGGTGCATGTAACATTGTGGTGGCGAACTGAACATGCCCTTTGGACTGTCACGGAAATCGGTCGTTGCGACCGTACCTGCCCCGCCCGCAACATAGTCATCATTGCGTGCAAACGCGCCGAACTCTTCGATGGCAGCGACCACTTTCGGGTCATTGAACTTCATTTCATTGGACACCCAGGCGTCATAGTCCTCGGGCGATTGAGTGCGCAGCATCATGTCTTCGACCCAATCGGTCGCTGGCCAACCGGTCGCACCACCTGAACCCAAACCGATGCACCACGGCGTCTCTCCGTCTGCGACGATCTGATCGGTCAAAGCCTTCAGTTCCTCCATCGTGGTCGGAACTTCGTAACCGGCATCCTCGAAATTCTCAGGCACGTACCAAACAAGGGATTTCACATCTACCTTGTAAAAAAGCCCATAAAGGTGATCCTGCCCTTCGGGCCCCGGAAAAGTGCCCAGATCTACCCAAGATTGTCCGGCTGCGTAATTGTCACGAACCCAATCAGCGGTGCCATCGCCCAACGGTGTCAGAAAACCCGACTTGGCCATATCCGCCGCCAGACCAGGCTGCGGGAAAACGGCTATACTCGGCGCCGAGCCTGCCTCTGCATCAATCCTGATCTGCTGCTCGAAACTATCTGAACCAACATACGCGTAGTCGTGGCCTGTCGCGGCTGCAAAGCCATCCAGAACCGCTTCGACGTTTTCCTGGTCCGGGCCCAGCCATGGCCCGAAAACGGTAACCTTATCAGCCTGAGCTGTTCCCGCCATCAGGGCGAATGTGGCCACACCTGCATAAAGCGCGTGTTTCATGAAATCTCCTCCCAGTAATATCTGCGCATTGCAAGATTTTCAAAGCGCTTTGGATGTTGCACTTTATCTGCCGGCAATCAGATTCTGTCAACATATCGTTTTCTACCCCTCAATTATTGCCGATTTTGACCTCATTGCCAAAACGGGTTGACGGAAGCAAAAAACCACAACAAAACAAGTGAGCATCCATTTGAAGGCGCTTTGAACACAATGAACCTGAAGCAGCTCTCTGAGATTCTCGGTCTTTCGCAGACAACGGTCAGTCGCGCGCTGAACGGCTATCCAGAGGTGAACGAGGCGACTCGTGTGCGCGTGCAGGCCGCTGCAGACAAGCATGGCTATCGGCCAAACAGCCGCGCCAAAGGTCTGGCGACTGGCAAGTCCATGGTGATCGGGCACGTCATCCCCAGTTCGTCCCAGCACGAGATGGTGAACCCGATCTTCGGCGACTTTGTCGCCGGCGCTGCGCGGACATACTCTGCGAACGGCTACGACATGATGTTCACCACCGCGGAAGACACTTCGATCGAAGGGGCCTATCGCAGCTTGTTTCAGCGCGGAGCCGTGGATGGCGTCGTTTTGCAAGGCCCCAAGGTCAACGAGCGTCGCATCGATCTGCTAAACCGGATGGCGGTACCATTTATCGTACACGGTCGTTCGACCGGGATAGATGCAGAGTATGACTGGATCGATGTGAACAACAAAAGCTCCTTTCGGCGCGCAACACAGTTCCTGATCGACTTGGGTCACCGCCGGATTGCCCTGATTAACGGGCTTGAGGATATGGATTTCGCACAGCGCCGTCGTGCCGGATACCTACAAGCGCTGGAACAGGCGGACTTGATCCCGGACCCACAATTAATGCGCAGCGCCGAAATGACCGAGGTCTACGGCCATCATGAAACCCGCGATATGCTGCAACTGGACGATCCACCAACCGCCATTCTGGCATCCTCGATGATTTCGGCGATTGGTGTGAGGCGGGCGCTGGACGAGGCAGGGCTGCGAATTGGCCGGGATGTCTCGGTCATCGCGCATGATGATGACCTTTCTTATCTCAAAAACGGACAGGATGTGCCCATCTTTACAGCAACGCGGTCCTCAGTACGGCATGCAGGAGAGCTGGCCGCCGAGATGTTGATTGAGAGGATCAAATCGCCTGACGATCCGGTCAAGACCAGATTGCTTGAGGCGGAACTGGTTGTTGGCAAATCAACCGGCCCAGCACCCAACAGGATCTGACAATGAAACATACGCGCAGCGATTTCCCCAATGACTTCCATTTCGGAGTCGCCACCTCTGCTTACCAGATCGAAGGCCATGCCCAAGGCGGCGCCGGTTCGACACATTGGGATACGTTTGCAGCGACACCCGGAAATGTAGTGCGGGGAGAAAACGGCGATCTGGCCTGTGATCACCTGAACCGGTTTGAACAGGATCTTGATCTTGTGCGCGACGCGGGATTCGATTGTTATCGCTTCTCAACCAGCTGGGCGCGTGTGATGCCCGAGGGGCGCGGACCTGTTAATCAGGCGGGATTGGATTTTTATGATCGCCTGACCGACGCGCTTTTGGAGCGTGGCATCCGTCCGTGCGCGACACTGTATCACTGGGAACTGCCGTCGCCCCTGGCCGACTTGGGCGGTTGGCGCAACCGGGATATTGCCGGTTGGTTTTCCGATTTCACTGAGGTCATCATGGGACGGATTGGCGACCGCATGTACAGCGTCGCCCCCATCAATGAACCGTGGTGTGTCAGTTGGTTGAGCCATTTCGAAGGGCACCACGCTCCCGGGCTGCGCGATATTCGAGCCACGGCGCGCGCTATGCATCACGTTCTGCTGGCCCATGGTCAGGCCATTCAGACGATGCGTGGGTTGGGCATGTCTAACCTGGGCGGCGTATTCAATCTGGAATGGGCCGAACCCGCCGATGACAGCGCCGAGGCACAACAGGCCGCCGCTCTGTATGACGGAATATACAACCGGTTCTTTCTGGGCGGCGTGTTCAACAAGGCCTATCCCGAGAATGTTCTGGAGGGGCTGGAGCCCCACCTTCCGTCGGGCTGGCAAGATGATTTCGATAGCATCGGAGCACCCGTAGACTGGTGCGGACTGAACTACTACACCCGTAAACTTATCGCGCCCGCAGAAACAGCGTGGCCAAGTCTCGCTGAGGTTCCCGGCCCTCTGCCGAAGACCCAAATGGGTTGGGAAATCGACCCCACCGCGCTGAGCAGGTTCCTGATCCGAGCAGCACGTGAATACACCGGCGACCTGCCGATCTTCGTGACCGAAAACGGTATGGCCAGCCCCGAGCGTCAACAAGACGATGACCGTATCGACTATCTGGATCAACACTTGTCGGCAGTCCAGGTCGCCTTGGGCGAAGGGGTTCCGGTTAAGGGGTACTTTGTCTGGTCCCTATTGGACAATTACGAATGGGCCTTGGGGTATGAAAAACGCTTTGGCCTGGTTGATGTAGATTTCAGTTCAATGAAACGAACTCCGAAAGCGTCTTACTTCGCATGGAAGGACATGCTTGCTGCACGGATCTGTTGCAGAGTTTCTTACTGAACGAAGAGTTGGTACCGAACCCTCTTCTTATGTCGCCAATTCCGCAAATTGACGAAACGGACAAATTCCCGGCCCATTCCCGACATTCCCCAGCCGTCGACTATGCTGCGGTGCGGCTCGCAGAAGCAGACATTAGCTGCAGTGCTGCAATAATGAAGTCAGCGAATTGACAGTCTGTGCACAAACCCATCTCGATACTACTAGCGCTCAGCCTTTCAACGGATCGTGCTCTACAACAGTTGATTGCTTTTTGGTTGTGTGATCAGAATTTAAATTCTACCAGTGCAGGCAGTACCAATTGAAAAATAAATGACCATTTCGATAACTCCATTTACCAACGCCAACCTGTGCAGTGGCGCGACTTGGACGATAGAGGATAAGCAGCTACTTGCTGAGCAGGTAGCCCGAGTGGCTCTTGGCTACTCACGACACATAAAGAAAATCCTTGCAAACGCACCCGTTCCACTGCCAGCCTCGGCTGTCAGCAGCGTAGAAGGAGCGATTGATTTACTGACTGTTGAGGGAACCGATCCTTGGCATCGTGATGGATGGCTGTTCCAGACTATCTCGTACATCGCGGCGATGAAGCAGGACCCTAATGGTATCTACGATTCCCCTCATATGCAGCATGCAGCGAAGGGGTTTGATGGTCTCAAACTCGTTGTCGACCACGATGGCGGTGCAGTTCAGTCCGTAGTGATCTTCGAAGACAAAGCCACAACAAATCCAAGAGAAACCATTGCCACAAAAAAAGACTCCAAAGGAAAAGGCGTGGCCGTGTGGGACGAGTTTCGCGACATAGAGAGGGGAAACAGGCAACCCCTTCTGACCGACAAAGTGGCATCACTGCTACAAACAGTTCCTGACATCGATGTCGACGAGGCAATAGAAAAAATCATTTGGCAAGAAGCCCGTAGTTATCGCGTAAGTATCACGGTCGGGACAACCCACTCGACTGAGGCCGGTAGAAAGCGCTTGTTCAAGGGATACGACAATGTGGTCGAGGGAGACCTTGATCGCCGTCGGGCCGAAACTCTTCACCTCGAGGACTTGCGCGAATGGCTTAACGACCTCGCGGAAATGGCAAAAGCTGAAGTCAAAAGGGTTAGCGCTAGTGTTTGATCCAGTTACTTTGCAATTGATGTCCGACGCGCCGGACTTGGTGGGCCTCAACAAGGCGGA
>NZ_JBXWSG010000135.1:0-5970 GCF_059613305.1 Ruegeria sp. BHSB056
GTCATTTAAGCGACGCGTCGGTAATGCTGGTTTGCTTGGACGTTCGCAGGAAGAAATCGGTATGGCTTGGGCTTTGACCGACGTTGATATGACGTTGCCCATCGTTGACGAGGCGCGCCTGTCATATTCGCGACCTGAGCCTGTTCCTAATCCCCCGCATCATTCTACACCTGTTGAACCTTGGAACGGCGAGGAATTCGACGGATACGAAGTCTCGTATTTCAGCATTGAAGGCGAGGTTCACGGTGATCCTGAGATAAGACTGAAGGTGCGCAATGAGGTTCGATACTACTGGGTAGGTGACAGGTACGATGTCTACGACGTCAAACCGCACGCAATGGTAGCTGAGACGGATGGCTTTCGCATGCTGAGCGATTGGCGCGAGCCAACGGATGCAGAATGTGAACTGATCGAAACCCGGATGTATCGGAAGTATGAGACTCTGGACGAGTTCATGGCGACGGCTGACGCATGGAAGCAGAGATTACTTGGGAGTATCTATGAGAACGCAGGCTTATTAGGGCGCGAACGATTGAAGGAAAAGTACCCAGATGGAAACTACATGCCTGAAGTTGAAGCTCGATTTGAAGAAAGACTGAAACTAGCGCACGAGAACGATGCGATGGCGCGCGACGAGCAGGAGGAGATTGCCCGTCGCCGCATGAAGTTTTGGAAAGGGTTACGCCGTAAGCGCGTATAGTTCAGACATGAGGGCGCGCCTAACGGGCGCGTCCACACGATTGCGCAGCCACCCGTCAACGCGTTTGGGGTTGTCGTTGTAGGGCAGGCGTTCAATACGTTTGACGAGCCGGTCGCGGTTGCGGTGCGTGGTTGACCAATCAAATGCCATGTTCGTTTCTCCGTTGTGGGATGGTCTACGAAGACGAATATAATCGGGGCGCGGGTTGTGCCGCGACCAGAATACCGGGTGATGATAACTCAGTTATAGGTGTCGGGGCGAGAACGCCGGGCGAAACTACAATACGACATAGAAACGTGGCTGCTTACGCACGCACTAGCGCGCGCACGCGTAAAAAAAAATTTTTGTGGGGACAAACAAAATTATTTTTGCAGCGGTCATTCAGCCAGTTTGCCGATGTAGTTTTTGTAGTTATTGTAGTTGTTGCTTGTTTTACAGTGGTTTGCACGTAGGGCAGTAGGCGTTCATGTGTAGTTCAGTGTAGTTGGCTCAGTGTGCTTGGTGAGCAGGGTTGATGCTGGCGCATAGTGATCTACAGGGTGTTTTTGTTTTGATCGTCGCGCGCGTGCGCGTGATACGTGCGCGCGATGCAACATTTTTGTGGAGCATATCGAGCAATCAATCGGCATTCCTGAGTTCGTGCGCGTATGCGCATCCTGCGGCTTAGCGGTGTGTGTCTCCGCGCAGAAACGCGTCCTCTGATGGATTTTCTGTGCATCTCTGCGAAAGCACGTTGCAGTCACGATCATGACTTATGACAATGGCTGTGTAGTTAACGCGTTGTTATTACAGTTCAATCCTGCTCTCATTCCTTGTAATGCGGCATGTGAAACTGCGGTACGCATATTGGATGTATATACATTTGGTGCCCAATGTATGCCCAACGTATACCCATAAGGCATTCGCGCGCAGGACACCCCCTTTCTCTGAGCGACCCACCCCGCCCCCGGGGAAATTTAGAAGATTACAAAATCCACGTTTTTCCCCACCGCAATCGCGACCGCGTGCAAACACAACCCTGCCAATCCCACGGCTCGCCATCAGAGCGCGTCAGAGCGCGGTCAGACGCCGGTGCACCGCGCTTTTCCGACACGACATACCTTGCCCCCATCAAACCGCGTCTACGCGCGTCTCTGCGAGTCGCGGTCAATCCCCGACAATGCCCACGGCAACCCCGCACCAAGATCAGGCGCAAATCCTCAGCCGATCCCGCATCCGCAATTTCCGCTCCAACACCTGAAACTCTGGTAACGCCGCCCCCGCCTATCCCCGTAATGTTCGGTGTACGCAATCGAGCGTTCACGGGTTGCGTACAGGTCGGTTCCTTTCCCGCCTCCCAAAAGCCCGTGAACTGTCTTGAAAGGAACTCAACGTGAAAACTTGTCACATCACAGAAACCCCTCACGGGTCGCGCCTCTGCGCGACTGAACTGTTCAACGCTTGGAATCTCGACGTGCCGTTGAAGCCGGACGCCCTGCAACAACTGATCCGGGACGCGATCAAAACCCCGGACGAGCATCCCCGCGTCGAGAAAGACGGCGTTGCCGCCGACCGAATGCCCGAAGGCGTCCGTGTTCATGTCCTTAAGAACACCACTTGGTTTGACATCCCGTGGCACATCGCCGTCAAGGAATTGATCCAATGACCAAGATCGAACATGCAACCTATGCGGAGATGCGTCTTGCCTATGACAAAATCCGCGACGTTCTGCACGGCGAAGACCGGCTGAAAAATCGCGGCCCGGTTTACCTGCCGCGACCCGAAGGCATGACGCAGGCACAATACACGCGGTATGTGCAGGGGTCGTCGTTCTATGCGGTGGCCGAACGCACCCTGCGCGGCATGGTCGGCGCGGTTACACGCAACGAATCAATCGTTGAACTGCCTGACCGCATCGAATCCATGCGCACCCTTGCGACCTTTGAGGGCAACTCTCTGGATGTGCTGATCGAAGACGCGCTGCGCGAGACAATGTCGATGGGTCGATACGCTATGATCCTCGACTATCCCACTGACGGCAATTTGGTCACAGATGCCCCGTTCATTTCGACCTTCGACGCGGATAGCATTCTGGATTGGCGCGAAGAAATCGTCGATGGGCGTCAGAAACTGACTTACCTGCGGCTGAACGAACGCAACGACGAACTCGACCAAGGGGTCGAACAACACCTCGTCCTGTCCCTGTCCCCCGCCTACACCGTGCAGCGTTTCCATGTGCAATCCAAACGCTCGGGCGAACTGACCCAGACCGTCGAAGAGATCAAAATTGGCGAAGACATTGTTCCGTCGGTCAATGGCAAAACCCTCAACGAAATCCCGGCTGTGATCGTCTCGCCCTATAACTTGAAGGCGGATGTTGAGAAGCCACCGTTCCTTGATCTCGTCAACGTCAACCTTGCCCACTGGCGCGTGTCGGCTGACTATTTCTGGTCTCTGTTCCTGACGTCCCAACCGACACCTTGGGTCGCCGGATCGATCAACGAGAAGAACAAACCGACGCAAATCGGTTCAGGGGCATTCTGGGTTTTGCCCGAAGGTGCGACCGCTGGAATGCTCGAATTTACGGGCGCGGGCATCGCGGCACAGAAAGCTGCCCTCGACGACATAACGGCGCAGATGGCGACGCTTGGCGCGCGAATGGTCTATGATGGCAAAGGGCGCAATGAGACCACCGACACGGCCAAGCTTCGCCACCGTTCCGAGCTTTCCCTGCTTCATTCGTCGGTGAACATGGTCGAGTCGGCAATCCTGAAACTGCTGCGACTTGCTGCTGAATGGACGACACCTGGCTCGTCCGATCAGGTCAAGGTCAAACTGCACCGCGATTTCATCACATCCCAGATGGACGCGCCAACCCTGACCGCGCTGATCAAGGCATGGCAGGCAGGTGCGATTTCGCACGACACGCTCCTGATGAACATGAAGAAAGGCGAACTGATGGACGTGAACCGTGCCATCGACGACGAGAAAGAGATGATCGAAACCGACGCCTCTGTATTGCCGTTTCCTGCATGACGGACGCGATTGGAAAAAATAAGACGGCGGAGGTCGGCGAAGTCGGCCTCTACCGTTCCGTTGTCGCCCGCGCCATCTTGGACTTGTTCGGTTCGCTGTCGATTGCGTCTCAACAGGACGAGGCACGTGCCGCGCGCGATGAAGCGTTGAACTTTCTGACGGCTGACACTGGTGGCTGGGCGCAGTCACGTAAAACGATTTGCGGGATTTGTGACCTTGAACCGAGTATCTTGCGGAGTCAGGTCATTGCGATTTTGGAGGGGAAAGACCCTCCTGACGATGCGCGCGAGTCGACGTTCACCAAATTGGATGTTGCCCGCGAACTCTGGGCGCAAAAGAAGACCGAAGCCGCCCGCGCACAGGCCGCGCGTGAGCGTCAGGCAAAGATCGTCGCGCAACGCCGCTCGGTTTTTGAGTCCAAGCATCTGGAACAGGCGGACGAGCTTGCGCGACACACACCCGACCGCGAACCCGTGAAACTCAGGTATTCTGAGATGCGTGCGATTGTGCTGGAACAGATCAAAGAGAAACCCCGGAAATTCAGAGAAATCCTGCACGCCGTCGGGGGTTCAGATCACCAAGTTCGCACTCTCCTGAACAACGCGCTCGCCAAAGGTGAGATCGTGCGGAGCAGTACCTTTGTTTATTCGATAGCACCTTCTTCTTCGGTTGTAGCACAACCGGAAGCTGCCTGATTGTCGTTCTGTGGGTGAGGCCTGCGACTTCTTGTTTTGGCGAACAAGTGGGCGGGTTTCGGCTCGCCCCATTCGTCAAACATAGGAGGTTCACATGGCCGACGAAGACCAAAATTCGAAACAGGCAGAGGCGTTGATCGCCGCGCTCGCCCCCAAGATTGCGGAAGCAATTATCCCCCAGCTTTCCGAACAGGTCGAAACCCAGATCAAAGGCGTCGTCGCCAAAAACGACGAGCTTCTGGACAAGCTGCAAAACATGAAAAAAGACGCGGAGATCGCCGAAAGCGCGAAAAACCTGCAAGCGATCACTGATGCGGCAACGCGCGTGATGAATGGCCCGCAGGGCAACGACACCCAGCAAAATTTCAAACCGAACGAACCGATCCGTCTCAGCCGCGCTGACGCCCGCGACGTGCGCAAGTATCAGGCTGCAAAAGCCGAGGCACAGAAGCTGGGCGTCGAACTGCAAATCGTGAGCAATTGACCGGAATGACCCGCACCCGGCGACATAAGATGGAAATGCTTCCCGAGGCGCGTCGCAATGATCTCGTGCGAGACATTGTCCTCGGGCGCAAATCCATGTTTGCGGTCGCGAAAGAGATCGGCGTGTCTGACACCTCGGTTAATCGCTACATGGCGAAAATCGGTGAGGCGCAACGTCTTGAAATCGTCGCGACTGCTCTGCACGCGTCCAAGCTGGCCGAAATCCAGCAGAAAGTGGAGATGGTCAACGAGTTCGGGGAGGACACGGACAAAGACCTCAAGTGGGTTTTGCGTGAACTGAAAGCCTTGCTGCAAAGCGCAAAGGACGATGAGGAAAAGGTTTTGCAACTCGGCACGCTCAAGGAATTGAGGCAGTCGCTGATGGCATTGGCCGACCTGCACGGCAAGCTGAACAAAAAGATGGATGTTCATCTGAACCTGAACGAAAGCCCGCAGTTCATCCAACTGCGCCAGATCATTCTGGATGTGCTGAACCGTCACCCAGAAGCGAAGCACGATTTTCTGAACGAGATGGATCGGATGGGCGTAATCAAGGAACCCGTTCTCGTGGACGACCGCACCTAACATGCCGACACGTATTGCAAAACTCACCCAGCGCATTGTGGATCAGCTTGAGACAGCCGACCTCACAAGCCCACATGACGTTCGCAAGAAGCTCGCCGACGAGCCGCCCGAATTAGTTCAACTCCTCGCCGAAATGGCCGCGCGCGGGATGCTGAAACCTGCGTCGCAATGGCCGGGGAGAACGAAGTGATACACGACCCCCATTTGCATTCCTTCCTCCAAGGACTGACCGTCAGTTTGGACCCTGTTGAAAGGTTCAGGTTGACGATTGGTGAACCCGACCCTTGGCAAAAGGAATTGCTCCGCACTGACCCCGCACAGCGTGAAGAAGACCGCATGGTTTTGGCGTTGTGCGGGCGTCAGTCGGGCAAATCGACAACATGCGGATCATTGGCCTATGACGACTTCTCTGTAGGTAAGACGGTCATCCTGACCGCGCCATCGCTGCGGCAATCGACCGAACTGTTCCGACGTATTCTGGAGTTCAAAAAC
>NZ_JBXWSG010000136.1:0-5740 GCF_059613305.1 Ruegeria sp. BHSB056
CTGATGAACAACTCGGGGGTGTCCTGGGGTGCCCCTATGGGGCAGTTTCCCTACGATGCATGGGAAAAGGTCATGTCTGTCAACGTGACAGGGATATTCGAACTGACCCAGCGGCTTTTGCCAATGCTAATGAAATCAGGCACCGCCGAAGACCCGGCGCGCATTGTCAATGTGGGGTCAGTCATGGGTGAAGTCCCAATGGGCGATGGGGCCTACAGCTATTCGGCCTCAAAGGCTGCTGTTTTGCACCTGACCAAGGTCTTGGCCAAGGAACTTTCACCGTACCACATCACAGTGAACGCGCTGGCACCGGGGCCGTTTGTGTCGCGCATGACTGCCTTTGCGACAGCCGATGAGGATACCAGAGAACGGGTTGGCAAGTCTGTACCTCTGGGTCGCGTCGGACGGGACGAGGATATTGCAGGCTGTATGTTGTTCCTGTGCGGTCGCGGCGGCAGTTATGTGACAGGTGCGGTGATCCCGGTTTCGGGTGGGATCAACGTGGTGACCGCCGGAAACATCTTTGCCGAGGCCCTGTGACAGGAAGACAGCCAATGAGAACCGAAACCAATCTGGATCTGGCGGCAGTAGATGCGTATCTAAGCGCGCATCTTTCGGGCTACAATGGGCCATTGGAGGCGAGGAAATTTGATGTAGGGCAATCCAACCCAACGTTTGAACTACGTACGCCAGAGAAAGCCTATGTGCTGCGCCGAAAACCCGCCGGAATATTGCTGAAATCGGCACATGCCGTTGACCGCGAATTTCGGGTTCAAAGCGCGCTTGCCGGAAGCGAGGTTCCGGTGCCGAAGATGTATCTGCTGTGTGGAGACGACAGCGTCATCGGCTCGGCCTTTTATGTGATGGAACACTTGAAGGGCAGGGTGTTTCCAGACCCAACCCTGCCCAAAGAAAGCAACGAATCCCGCACCGCCATTCTTGACGAGATGAACAGGGTTCTTGCTCAGTTGCATATGGTGGATATCGATGCCGTTGGCCTGTCTGACTATGGGCCGGTTGGCAACTATTACGAGCGTCAGATCGCACGCTGGACCAAGCAATACCGCGCGTCCGAAACCTCGGTAATTGCAGATATGGATGCGCTGGCCAATGCGCTAGAGACCTCGGTACCGGCCGATGACGGGCAGCGCACGCTGGTGCACGGGGATTACCGCATCGACAACCTGATGTTTGCGCCGAACCGGGCGGAATGTATCGGGGTGCTGGATTGGGAACTGTCGACGATCGGTCACCCTTATGCGGATCTTGCAGCAGTAATCATGCAATGGCAGTTGCCGCCGGGAAAACAAGGCCGGGGGCTGGCAGGTGTGGATCGAAATCGCCTGGGCCTGCCCAGCGATGAGGCATTCATTGCCCAATACTGCAAACGTCGAGGCCTGGATGGCATAGACAATTTCGGCTTTTATCTCGGCTTCAATTTCTTTCGCATGGCGGGCATTCTACAGGGTGTCTACAAACGCGCACTGGATGGGAACGCATCCGACCCTGACCGAGCAAAGGCTTTTGGCGCATATGTTCCGATATTCGCCCAGCATGGCCTGAAAGCGCTTGAATCTACATTAGAGTAACGCGCTATCAATCTGTTTTTATGTCACTATTTAGCCTTGAAAGTTCAACCTCAAGGTTTGGCAGGCTATTCTTTCCAAAAAACAACTCAGCCCCGGTGAACATGCTGGGAACCCCAAACACGCCACGCCGTACCGACGACTTGGTTATCTCTTTCAGTTTCAGTTTAACGTCGGGGCTCGACATGGCTTCGCGAATTTTGCGAACGGGCAAGTCGTTTTCATGCAGGATATCCGTTAGGACACCGATCTCGTCCGCCTTCTGACCATGCACCCAAATTGCATCAAAAATCGCGTTTATATATTTGACTTCCCAAGGTTTTCCATTGGCAAAGCACGCGCCGCGCATGGCAAGTTTGGTATTGATCGGAAAATGCGGGCTCATATGAAAGCTCAGCCCACGACGGCGGGCAAACCTATGCAGATCATGCGTCAAATAGGCCGTTTTCTGGCGGTTTTCGGAATATGCCTGAAACGGGCTTTGGTTATGCGTCGCCTTGAACACCGCAGGCAGAAGGACAGGCACATATGTAATGCTTGCGTTATGGCGCTCGGCAAGTTGGGGAAGGATCTTATGGGCGAGAAACGCGTTCGGGCTGCAAAAATCGTAAATGAAGTCTATGGTTTGCGTCATAGGGTTCCTCCGTTTCGGTCCCTTGAAATCTTGTTCATTGAACTTCAGGCGAATCTGCGTCGAAATCAGTCTAACATTTCATTGTGAGACACGCTGATGAAGTCTGTTCACGAATTTCTCTGCAACACGCAACTTTTTGCTGTTATTTCAGGTCACAAGCTTAAACAGTCACTGCTTAACACCGAACGGAAATATCTAAATGTCCCACAGGCAATCCATGTTTGATCAAACCCGGCTGGATCGGCTTAGCCATTGGATGGAGAGCTATGTTGAGCAGCGCAAATATGCCGGATCATCCTTTTTGCTGCGCCACAAAGGGGACGAAGCCTTTTTTCATGCCAGTGGTGTCAGCAGCCTCGAGACTGGCCGGCCATTCCAACGCGACACGCTGGTGCGCATTTATTCCATGACCAAACCGGTCACATCAGTAGCGTTGATGACATTGGTCGAACGTGGACTTGTTCACCTGAACGCGCCTGTTTCTGAATTTCTACCTGAATTCAAAGATATGCACGCGCTGGTACCGGGGGCGGAGAGACTGGATCAGACCGAGGCTGCACCGTCTCCCACTCTGCATCAGTTACTGACGCATACCAGTGGGCTAAGCTATCCGTTCAACCCCGGGCTTTTGCCCCAAGCGATGGATGAACGGGACCTTATTTTCAAACCCAATCAGGGGCTTCTGGAACATCTTGTGCGCGATCTGGCAGGGCTGCCACTGGCGTTCCAACCCGGTGCACGCTGGGAATACTCGGTCGGGATTGACGTGCTGGGTCGAGTGATCGAGGTGGTCTCGGGCCAGTCATTGGAGCAGTTCTTTCGAAGCGAAATCCTTGAGCCGCTGGACATGCGCGAAACAGGTTTTTCCGTACCCGCTGGGGCAGGGGATCGTTTCGCATCGCTCTATACCCCATTGGCTGGCGACGCGATGGCGCTGAATTCCGCGGATCACGGTAGCGAAAGCCTGCGACTGTTCGATTCCCACATAGGATCCCCGTTCGAAAACACGACGACCTTTTCCGGTGGTGGCGGTCTGATCTCGACAATCGATGATTATGCCAAATTCGCGGACATGCTTCGAAATCGGGGGGCCGGGAACGGGTGCCGCTTACTTGGTCCGAAAACAGTCGATTTCATGATGCGCAATCACCTTCCCGGCGACATTGCGTCAATGGGTCCGCAGAGTTTTGCAGAGCAACCGATGGACGGAATGGGCTTTGGGCTGGCTGGAGCCGTCGTCCTGAACCCCGGTCTGGTAAAAGTTCCCGGCTCAATCGGAGATTTCAGCTGGGGTGGTATGGCCTCGACTTATTTCTGGATTGACTGGCAGAATGACCTGACGGCGATTTTCTTTACCCAACTGTCCCCGTCAAGTTCGTACCCATCCCGTGCCGAACTCAAGGCGCTGGTCCATGCGGCCATGATTGAATGATTTCCCCTGTACTGATACCCGGTGCCGGACGACACAACTTGCGAGCAGACGATGACCGAAGCGGAACGTATCTTACTGGATCTTCTGGATATTGAACGTCTTGAGGTCGATCTGTTTCGCGGGACAGGGTCGGGCGGTGAAACGCCAACACGCATCTTTGGTGGGCAGGTCATCGCGCAAGCGCTGGCTGCGGCGTATCGGACTGTTGAAGAACGGTTATGCCATTCGCTACACGCCTATTTCATTCGCCCGGGCGATCCGGAGAAACCCGTTATTTATCAAGTTGATCGAGCCCGAGACGGAGGTTCTTTCACAACCCGCCGCGTGGTTGCGATTCAGCACGGAAAGCAAATCCTGAACATGTCTGCATCGTTTCATGTCCAAGATGAAGGCTGGGACCATCAGCATCCGATGCCCGTCGTGAACGCACCGGAAGCATACCCGTCCCGATCTGAATTGCGTAAAACATACGTTGAACGTGTTCCAGAAAGGTTGAGGGGCGAATTGCTGCGCGAACGCCCGATCGAGGTTCGGGAAGTCGATCATCTGGACCCATTCACACCGAAAGTCTCTGATGATCGAAACCAGACCTGGTTCCGTATGCCCGCTGCTGCTTCGGTCGACACCAGAACGCAGCACTTACTTCTGGCTTATGCGTCTGACATGAACCTGATGTCCTCTGGATTGCGGCCTCATGGTTTGAGCTGGTTTAGCGGAGAGTTCAACGGCGCAAGTCTGGACCACGCGTTATGGTTTCACGCCCCGGTGAGTTTTCAGAATTGGCATCTTTACGTGATGGATTCGCCGTGGACGGGGCAGGGACGCAGCTTTAACCGTGGATCGATCTATTCCGAGGACGGTACCCTTGTTGCATCTGTAGCACAGGAAGGATTGATGCGCAGAGTTCGCGCGCGACCTTAAGTGCTGTCGCTAAATCTCTGATTTAACTTCTGCATTCCAACAAGCCACCGATCGTAATCAGCCGCTTTGAATTGCAAATAATCAGCGACTTGTGGATGAGGCAGAACCAAAAACCGTTCATTTCGAATAGCTTGCACACAGGATTCAGCCACATCGCTGGGCTCGAGCATTCCATCAATCGAAGCTACTGAGATTTCATGGCCTTCGGTCATTTTCGAACGTACCGCCTGCGGACACAGGACCGAGACTTTCAATCCTTCAGCGCCATATGTCAGCGAAAGCCATTCGGCAAATCCTACAGCCGCGTGTTTGGTAACCCCATATGGGGCTGCACCAGGTTGGTTCAGCAAACCTGCCGCAGACGCAGTTATCATTATATATCCGCCGCCGCGACGAACCATGCGTGGAACCAGATGGCGAGCAGTCCAGACATGGGACATGACATTGATCTTCCAGATCCAATCCCAATCTTCGTCCGCAACATCGAGACCACCAAGCGTCAGAATTCCCGCATTTGCGCAAAACAGGTCTATTGGTCCGACAGTTTCTTCTACAAAATCAATGAGATCCTTGATCTGCGCTTCGCTGGAAATGTCGCAGGGATACGCCTGACCGCCGATTTTCTCCGCGACCAAATTTGCACCAGCGATGTCGACATCCGAGCAGACTACACGTGCACCTTCATGGGAAAACCGTTCCGCAAGACCACGACCAATGCCTTGGGCTGCGCCGGTGATTATGACAGTTTTGTTCACAAGCTCCATGCGTATTCCGGTCAGGTTCGTTACTGTGTTTTCAATGTGTTGGCTTGCGTTCCGTATTACAAGTGCCCTTATTTTACCATAATACCAATTATACGTTATATGGCATGGCGGAGAAATACTCAGATACAACCGCAATCAGCGATCAGATAAATGCGATCAACACAGGTCTGATGCGTGTTATCCCAACGCGTAACCGGCACCTCGGACTGTGCGGACCGGGTCTTCGCCGCCATGTTGCGTCAAGGCTTTGCGCAGGCGTCCAATGTGAACATCAACCGTACGCGTATCGACATAGATATCGCGTCCCCAAACCCGATCCAGCAATTGTTCACGACTCCAGACCCTGCCCGGCTTTTCCATGAACGTGCTGAGAAGCCGGAATTCGGTTGGACCCAGTTTCAAG
>NZ_JBXWSG010000137.1:0-5732 GCF_059613305.1 Ruegeria sp. BHSB056
CTCGCGGAAATGGCAAAAGCTGAAGTCAAAAGGGTTAGCGCTAGTGTTTGATCCAGTTACTTTGCAATTGATGTCCGACGCGCCGGACTTGGTGGGCCTCAACAAGGCGGATGTCCCAAAGCTTCTGACAGAAACCTACGCTCAAATCGTAGCTGCTAGAATCCGCTTGAATGAAATCAGTGGCGTAGAACCCGATCTCGAGGCGCTTCAAGCAAACATCGACCTATTAGGTCGCCTGGCGGCTACACAAGAGGCGCTTGTCGCCACTGCTAACAGTCGCGCAAACAGATCATCTGCAGCGTTTGTTGCAGGGTCAGCTCACCACGCCCGCGTGCTTTATAGCCAAGCTATTGAGGGGAAAACGGGGCCAACCGAACTCACCAGCGATTTTATCTCACCAGAAGTGTCGGCAGCGCTACTGTTTTTAACTGCTGAATCGACTGCAGATGCTGCGGAAATGACCAAGCGGTTTAATATGCCACAGGAAGGACAAATCGAAACCGCCTTACTACGGTCAATCTCCTGCCTGTGTACGGGGGATTTGAGCGCCGTGTTGGAGATCGTCCCTCCGTATGAAGCACTGGCCAAAATTGGCTTTTCTGAGGAATCTGCCGCTCGCGTTCTCTACTTCAATCTGTTCGAATGCGTTCGCACTATTGCAGCTCAGATTCTGCAAGCCGATATTCCGGGTGCAATTGGGGAATCCCCAGCAGTTCAAATTGATCGAGTTATTGACCTATGCTCTGAGCCAATCGGCATCGGGCTTGAAGTCACCCCGAGGGCACAAAACTCGGTCCTATCTGGCCCATTACATTTGGCATCCCTCATATCTAGTGCACACAAGGACCTCGTTGGTTCTGCACTGCTCAACGTCGATGCTCCGGGGGGTGTCGAACCAAGCAAATGGAACACCCTACTTAGGAGGATAGCCAAAGACCGACCGTTCCTTTGGCCTAATCATAGAAAGGCTATAGAAGAAGGTTACTTGGAGACTGGTGTTTCGTCTGCGATTAGTTTTCCGACCGGAGCAGGAAAATCCACTTTGTCTGAGCTGAAAATCGCTACTGCTATAGCACGCAACAAACAGGTTATTTTTCTCGCGCCCACGCTTGCCTTGGTTGATCAAACCTCAAGGGCGCTAGAGGCCTCATTCCCGGATCAGGACATTTTCCGCGAGCAGACGCTGGATTTTTCCCTAGATGCTGATTTGCAATCGCTGAACCCAATTTCAGTGCTAACACCAGAACGCTGCCTAGCCCTTCTAAACTTCCGGCCCGAGCTTTTCTCCGAGGTCGGTTTGGTCGTTTTCGATGAATGCCACTTGCTTCATCCCCGAGAGAAAGACAAGAGTCGGCGCTCTGTTGACGCGATGCTTTGCATTCTCAACCTAAGGAACCTAGCGCCAGAAACTGACTTTCTTTTCTTGTCGGCAATGATGCAGAACACGTCAGAAATCGCGGACTGGTTGGGTGATCTAACGGGGCGACAATGTATCCCGCTGGACCTCCTATGGAAGCCAACGAGGCAAGTTAGAGGGTGTGTCGTTTACGGCCAGAACGAGATCGACGCACTCAAAGCCAATCTTAAGGCTGGAAGAGCAAGCTCAGAAACAAAGGGGGTTCCGGCAGCTATCCAACGGCAGATGGTAGTGCAACCTTTCGGCTTCTTTTGCCTTCACCAGACGTGGCAATCGACAAACAGGGGCGACTATTCACTCATACCTTTACTGGAAGAAACTATCACGCTCGGGACAGCAAAAATCCTTCCAGATGAATTCGCGGAGAATCCTGGCCTTGCGAAAAACAAAGACTATCGATGGTATCTCACACCCAACGGTCTTCAAGTCTCTGCGGATTTGGCTGAGGCGAGCGCAAAAAAAGGTCTAAAAACAATCGTTTTCGTGCAAACGATCCCGAATGCGATTTCGACGGACAAATCGGTCAGCAAACGTCTAAATGCCGGCTTGCTGACCTTAACTGAAGAAGAGAAGAAACTGCTAAAGCTTGTTGAAGAAGAGGTTGGCGGAGCTGCCCACACATACCTCCACCTTTCTAAGGACGATGATCATCCAGCCAACTCGAGCGTTTGCCATCACGGCCACCTCCTACCATTAGAGAGGCGCTTGCACGAAGCTATTTTTAAACGTCCGGATGGCGTTAACGTTATGATAGCGACATCAACTCTGTCTCAGGGAATGAACCTGCCTAGCGACATCGTGTTGATCGGTGGTGACAGCAGGTTCGATCTCGAAGCGGAGAAAATGGAACAGCTCGAGGCACACGAGCTTCTCAACGCTGCGGGACGTGCGGGTCGTGCGGGTGATCGTTCGCATGGATTTGTGCTGGTGGTGCCCAGCAAAGTTGTGCACTTCAACAACGAAACCAGTACTATCCACAAATACTGGACTGAACTTCAGGGAATATTTTCGCAGAGTGACCAATGCGTAGTCATTGAAGACCCACTTACGCCAATACTTGACCACATCCATGCTCATTCCGCTGCCGACACGCCAATGTCCGAATACCTTATGGGTAGACTTCAATTCAGCGTCGATACTGCGTTAGAAGAGACCGGAGGCTTTGGTGCGTTGCTGAACAGATCGCTTGCAGCATTCCAAGCTAGAAAGCGCGACGAGGATCATTGGTTTTCCGAACGCATCAACTCTCTACGAGCAGTAAGTGAAGATCGAGAACCAGAAGACCAATGGAAAGAACAGCTCGCCGCCTCTGCCGGAATCCCAGTCGAAATAGTCAACCAGCTTGCTGCAAAGCTAAACGTGGATTTGAGATTTGAAGCGCCTATATCAGATTGGTTTGATTGGATATCTGACTGGTTAAACAACAACCCACGACATCTCCTAACACTAATTAGATCGGAGACGCTCGAAAACTTCATGGGTACGCAATTCAAGCGAACCGCTTCGTTGGATAGGAAGGCGGAACTCGCTGCTCAAAAGCTGCGCCCACTTCTCGCTTTGTGGATGAAGGGGAACCCCCTGTCGGTGCTTGAAATCGAATACGGAACGCAACCTCATCTCATCAAAACTTGTGAGAAAGCCCGAGAATTCGCACTGCGGATAGTACCCGAGTTAGCATACATTTTTGGGCTCCCAAATCTAGTCTTCAAAGCAATGAAAATTCACCAAGGGGGCGACAGCAGACCCCCTGTTGGCTTGGATACTTTGGGTGTATGCGTTCGCCAAGGTTACGACATGGTCGAAAAGCTTGCCCTCGAACTAAGTCGTGGCGGTCAAACTACGCGTGTGGAAATCCACCGCGAGTTTGAGGAAATTCGAGCGTACGTTTCGCAAATCACACCAACAGATACCTTGGGATCAACGGTTGGAAAGGTCGAAGTGGCAATCGCTATCAAGGACATGTGAGCTCCTACCAAGTGTGTTATTAAACCTTGAGCAGCTCTGATTGGTTTTCGGGGATTTCTGCTTTCGTGCCAGGCTCATTTTTGCGCTGCAATGCCGCGAATTCACACTTTCCGCCCTTCGTGCCGTACTTCAGCCCCCTACCCTTCCCGGTCCAACTTTAGCCAATAGCGTGTGTACCGAAGTTCACCCGTTCGGTTCAGAGCACCCTTCTCTACCAGATCCTGCAGGTCCCGCGTCGCAGTGGCGCGCGACGTTCCGGTGATCGAGATATAGTTCTCGGCGCTCAACCCTCCTTTGAAACCGTCTGGTCCAGCCTTGAACAACCGGGCGATGACCTTGCTTTGACGGGCATTGAACTGATCACGATGCCGGTCGTAGAAATGCGTCTTGGATATGAAAAACCCAACCCGCTCAAGAGTCACCTGCTGCGCTGTAAGGACGGTCTCGGCAAACCAGGTAAGCCATGGCGTGACGTCCAGCGTTTTTTGATGGCGTTCAAGCTGATCATAATATGCCTTCCGCTCTCGCTCGATCGTGAATGCAAGAGCAATCAGGCTTGGCTGACCAATGTTTTGTGCCAGGGACTTTTCAGCCAGCGCCCTACCCAATCGGCCATTGCCGTCTTCAAAGGGGTGAATGCTCTCGAAATACAGATGGCTCAAACCGGCCCGGATCAGTGCGCGCAAGGGCTCGGGACCATCTGGTGCGGTCCGGTTGAACCAAGTGACGAACTGGTCCATTTCTGCTGGAACCTGATGTGAAGGTGGCGCTTCGAAATGCACCGTAGGGCGGTCGAGCCTGCCTGAGACGATTTGCATCGCATCCTCATGGCTCCGGTATGATCCAATCGCTTCCAGGTGCCTGTCATGGGACAGAAGCATGTCATGCCACCGAAACAGGGTGTCATGTGACAGCTGCTCCGAATAGGTGGAATAAACATCCACCATCATTTCAGAAACGCCCTGCTCGCGCGGTTTGGATGGATAGCTGTCGGGAGCCAGTCCAAGATGGCGGCGCAAGGAAGATTGCACGCTGAGACGATCCAGCATCTCACCTTCGATCGCGCTGGTCTTCATCGCTTCTTCGCTTAGCAGATCGATACGCAATTGATCTCGATCCGATGTGTTCACATGATGAACCGCCCCGAGAACTTCCCCTGAGGACAACAGGAACTGTTGCTCATATGGTTCGAGTCTTGTGGCATCATAACGAAAAGTCGGCCAATCAGGGTTCTGCCAGTTCCACATCGTGAGGTATAAGCCTCCTTTCTATAACTCACTATTTATCTATATATGATTTATAGAGGTCAATCCTATTGCTCACCTTTTTCAAACTCTTCGGTCCGATCATCGATTGGAGGTGTAATCTGAAAACGGTAAATCTCATCCAGTTTTCCCAAATTTACTTAATACTGGAGGTACTTGACAGCATTGCTTTTGGAGATAGTTCCCCCTTTTCGATTTTAGCCAGTAATGAAATCAGATAAGCCCTTGGAGATTGTATGTTCTCAGCACGTTGAAAGATGTATCCGAGAACAATGAAACAGATAGCTGGGCTAAAAGTTGATTTCATTGCATACCAGGTTTGGCCAAGCCGTAGATACTCAGCGATATCATCCATAAGCCGATCACAGTGGTGCTGATCTTTTGCAAAGCGTAGTTCTGAGCATAGCCGTGGAAAACTGCGCTCCATTTGGTCTGGAGAAACCTGAATCTGAGAAAGTTTTTCTTTCTTAACTTCCAGATTCAAAGAGTCCTCTTTGTGCCCCTCAATTTCACTGTCACTGGCCCTCAACTTTTCTGTATCTGTCTGTGTTATCTCGGAGATTTCCACAGAGATTTCTGCCAGCAGTTCACTGAGTACACTCGCATCTGGTTTGCGACGCAGAGCATTGCGTACGGTGGTCATTAAATCAGAGATCGCAGTGTCATTTGCTACGAGTTCCCTAAGGCGCGCCAGAGCGGCAGAAACCTTGTCGCGGAGTACAGTGAACTCCAGAACTCGATCAGCATGCCTCTGGGCTTCCTGGATGAACTCAGCGTGCCGTTCAGATAAAGGCATTAAGGAGAGCCCGGTTGCGCTGACCACCTTGCCCTGTCGATCCCGGCGCGCCCATCGCTTGCCGTTTGCGCTCATGACGCGGCGGACAAGGCCAAGCTCAACCAGCGTCGTGATATGACGCTCAACTGTCTGCACGCTGACATGTGTTCGTTTGGCGATCGCCGCGTTGGAAGCGAAGCAGATGTGATGATCATCCTGGTCCGCAGCAATCTGATCACCGTCCACAAAGGAAATCATCGCTCTCAGGACATTGAGAGTTGTGGATTTTAACCCAAGAGGTTCTCTGGCC
>NZ_JBXWSG010000138.1:0-5441 GCF_059613305.1 Ruegeria sp. BHSB056
GACGGATGATTCCATCGTCACGTCTGACAATCGGTTAACGATCGTATAAAATGCCGATCGAGCGCAGCGCATCACAAAGCTTTCTTCACGGCTGGCCCGTGCACCCGCGACCACATCATACCCGCTTTCCCACAACCGCACGAATTCCGGGATCATTTCGGGCGGGTCCTGCAGATCAACCGGCAGAATGACGACAATCGCATCCCCCCCGGCATAACGCAGCCCATTGAAGGCGGATCGAAACACACCAAAATTGCGGGCGTTCACTACCACTTTTACATTCTTGTCTTTGGCAGCGATCCCACGCAGGATTTCCACGGTACGATCGGTCGAAGCATTGTCGACAAAGACGTGCTCACACCTGTAACCCGGCAGCTCTTTTTCAAAAATCGCCTTAACGGTTTCGTAGCAACTTGCCACGTTGTCTTCTTCGTTGAAGCAAGGAGAGACAACAGAAATTGTTTTCATATCATTATCTAACATCTAACGGCACCACTTACCCACCCAATATGCAGACACAATCATAGCATCCCGTAAAGTTTGGGATTCGCACAACATCTGCACCGCAGAAAAATCATGCAACAATGCGTATTCGCAGCCACAGAGAAAATGAATCCGCCGCCGCCCGATAACGTTACCGCCTGGCTATTGTTTCCCATGCCTATACCGCGTTTAGTGTACCCAGAAATTGTAGACTGAAAAATATTCAAATGGACCGTAGAACCCGTAATGCGCTTTTTCAGATCCACACCTGGATGGGCCTGCATTTATCTCTCTTTTTTGCATTCATGTTTCTGACCGGAACCCTTCTGGTGGCCGGATTCGAACTTGAATCGATTGGCCGTCCGGCGATCTGGACCACTATCGCCAAGGAAGATCGCACCGCCAGCTTCGGTATGATCTATGAAGGTGTCAAAGAAGCCCATCCCCAAAGCCGGCCTTTCGTGATCGTCAAACGCTCAACCCCCTGGTTCGTGGACCAGGTCTATGGCAACACAGGTTGGGGTGAGGCGGTGACATTCTGGACAGATCCGGCCACCGGAGAGGTTGTCGAAGAAACGCGCAACCTAGGCTTTCGCAACATATTGCGGGATTTGCACGATACGCTTCTAACCGAGAAACGGGCCATGTTCGTACTGGTTTCGTCCACATCGGTCCTGCTGCTGGGACAGATCATCAGCGGGCTCGTTACGTATCGGCGGTTCTGGAAAGGGTTTTTCCGGTGGCCCAGCCGTTCGAACGGAATACGATCATGGGCAGGCGGTGCGCATCGGCTCACCGCTGTGTGGTCCGCACCGGTTGTGATCCTGATCGCCCTGACCAGCTTCTATTTCATGCTAGGTGGGTTGGGAATGAGTGGCACAACACCAGAGCTTCCTCCCTCGTCTCCTCGCGACTCCGCTTTGCCGACGGGCTTTGGGCCAGAGATGATAAACATTGCCGAAGCCCGCGCCCAGGCGGCCCTGTCCGGTTTTGATCCTGTTGTGATGCTTATACCCGGCAGCAAAGCCGACAGCCTTGTCTTTATCGGGCATGTAGAAGGGATCGCAGAATTTCGCGGCATGAGTTCCGTTGCGCTGGATCCGGCGACGCTCGAGGTTCTGGGGGTTCTGACGCCGAACGGTTTGGGCGGGCTTGCGAAGTGGAAAGAGCTGATGAACATGCTGCATTTCGGCACCTGGGGCGGCGCGTTCTCGATGGCGCTATGGATTATTCTCGGCCTGATTGCCACCGGCCTTGCCCTTACAGGCGCCCTGATTTTCGCGGCCAGAATTGCCCCTGATGCCACACAAAATGGCCCACTTAGGCGCATCTGGCGTGGTATGGGATGGACCCGGTGGGGATACCTTCTGTTATTGGCAGGTATTCTGTTTACCGCGTATTACCGTTTTGGCCCCAATTCCCACGACAGAACCAGAGCTTTTGCAATCGACGCCCCACCGTCGGTTGCCCGATTGATTATGGACGCCCCACTCCGGCGCGACACCGCCCTTGATATCCAACTTCGGATCGGTGAGCCTGATGTTCAGGCTGCAGCGATCACGATCAATGGCGATGAGGTGCAGGCGGTCAAATTCACACAGAACGGTGACAGGGCCATCGCCAGTTTTGAGCTGCTCCCTTCGGAGGCGGAGAATAACATCACCGCTCACCTCAAAAAATCCAACGGCGCGGAGAAGGCTGTCAATTTCCGCCTCGGCGCACCGATTTGGTAGCTGCCTGTCCCGCTCATCAACCAGGATGGGTAGCGCATTAATATGTGCTATCCACTGACCTCTTGCGGGTCAATCTCGGGGCCTGTTTCCTCTTTCCTGCGCACCATTGCGATCAGCAGACGCAACCTGTCGCGCAAAAACAAAGCAGCCAACAGACAATAAACAACAATTCCGGTCGCAGTGCCGATCAAAAGACGCAAAACCTGAGACATCCCATCCAGTTGCCGTGTAATCCCAAACACCGCGAGAGCCATTCCTGCAGATAGCAGAAACGGTGCGAGATGCTGCCGCATCAAAGCCGGGCCGGGCAGCCCTGCAATATGCCCCAGATTGGCGAATTTGAGCGGCCAGATCAGCAGAAAGACCGCCACGAAACCAGCTGTGACAACCGGTAAGCCATAAGGGGCCAGCACTACAATCGCTGCCGCCGCCAGCGCCACTTCGACCCAGGACAGAACCGCCAGACGCCCGGCCTGACCTGCCGCCAGACAAAAGGTCTGCTGCACCTTTTCGGCGCACAGATACATGCCGAACACCGACATCAGGCTCAGGACCGGAGCCGCCGGAGCCCATTTCTGACCAAACAGCAAGACCAGCGCGGGCTCTGACAGAACCGCCAGACCGGCAAAGGCGGGAAAAGCCAGAAACCCGGTCAGGCGCATGACGTCGATCAGCAGATCCGCCGCTTGATCTCCATCGCGCGCCGCTGCGCCAAAAGCGGGCTGTGCCACTGTGCGCAGTGGTGTGATCATGAGGAACGAGGCCGTCTCGATCACCCGCCAGGCAATTGCGTAATACCCCGCCTGCACCGGCCCCAGCATCGCGCCAATGATCACCGCGGGGGATTGCACCGCCGCCAGTTCCGCCGCACGCAGGCCCAGAATCCGGTGGCTGAAATGCAAAATCCTGCGCATGTGATCCCGGGACGCGTGGAATGCCGGACGCCAGGACACTGCGCCCCAGGCCATCACGATATTGGTCGCTGTCATCGCCAGCCGCTGACCGACCAGGCTCCAGACCCCGTAGCCGGTCAGCGCCATGCCAATTCCCACAACCCCTCCGACCGCCGCGCCAAGTGCTGCGCGGATGGCCAGAACACGGAACTTCATTTCCCGGCGCAGGATCGCAACAGGCACTGCCGTCAGCGAAATCATCAGCACTGTTGGGGACAATCCTATCAACAATTCGCCCGCAATCGGCTCATTGTAGAATTTCGAGACCAGCCCTGCGCCCAGATAAAGCGCAATTGTCAACACACCCCCGAGCAACGCCAGCAACCAGAAAACCGAATTCAGCCGCTCTGCTGACAGCGCATCACGGGTCAGCAGAATGTCGGAAATCGTTTCGCGGACCAGAAATTCGGAAAACAGCACAAAGGCCGCAACCATCGCCAGCAGGCCAAAGGCTTCGACCCCTAAAATACGGGCAAGAATGGCAAAAATGATGAAGTTGAACGCCTGCTCGACCCAGATACCAGCCGACATCCAGGCAACTCCGCTGCTGAAACTCTGCCGCCCTGACATCCGTTTCCTTCCTGCTGCCCGCACCCCGCCATGTTCCAGGCGGCACATGCCTCAAACACTTGCACCTGCTGCGTGCAATATACGTAATTACAAACTTGACGCCTTAACGGTCGAATTTGGTCAAATTTATTGTCTATGTTCAGTCTGTACGTGTTCGAATACTATACGCAATACAGGGAATTATGCCCGTTACGTTCCATGCGCCACGCAAATCTTGCAGCGGGGGCTGGGGCTGGGACTATTAAGTGAATAAAAGGTTTTCATTTTCATGAACAAAGTCGCAGAGCCGATGGTGACGAACAGCACCACACCTGAAGAGCTGATCGCATCGGAAACCGCCGGCATGAGCCTGAGCGTGGTCATCCCCGCCTATAACGAGGAAAATGCCGTGCGTCACACCGTCGAGGACGTGCGCACCCATCTTGAGCCGCTGAATATCCCTTACGAGATCATCGTGGTGGATGACGCAAGCCAAGACAATACCCGCGCCGAGGCCGAGGCCAGTGGTGCCACCGTTACCTTCAACGATGTCAATTCCGGCTATGGCGCCAGCCTCAAGCGCGGGGTGCGGATGGCGCAGCATGAATATGTGGCCATTCTGGATGCCGACAGCACATACCCTGCGCGCTATCTGCCGGGCATGCTGGCCATGTGCCGCGATCAGGACATGGTGGTGGGCGATCGGGGTGCTGCGATGAAAAACGTGCCGCTGCTGCGCAGGCCGGCCAAGAAATTCCTGTTTGCCTTCGCTTCATTTCTAGCCGAGCGCAAGATCAACGATCTGAACTCGGGCCTGCGCGTGTTCCGCAAATCCGAGTTGATCCCATTCCTGCCGCTGCTGCCGCAGAACTTTTCGTTCACCACCACGATCACGCTGTGCATGACCTCGAATGGTAAAAGGATGATCTATACGCCCATCGAATACGGCAAACGGGTGGGTAAATCGAAAATCCGACCGATTGATTTCCTGAACTTCATCATCCTGATCCTGCGCATCAGCACGCTGTTCAACCCGCTGCGGGTGTTCATTCCGCTAGGTCTGGCATTTTTCACGTTGGGCACGGTGAAGTTCATTATCGACATGTTCTACTGGAACCTCAGCGAAACTGCAGTGTTCTCATTCCTGGCCGCGATCATGATCTGGTCACTGGGGCTGATCGCCGACATGATCTCGCGGCTGCACCTCAGACCGTGACATGAGCGGCAGGCTGCTTTCCGACCCAAGTCAACGGCGTTGGCTGATCCGGGTGGCCGGGTCGGTCGTGGTGCTGGCGATCCTGTTCTGGTTGCTTCCCGCTGAGGCCATCGTGGCGGCACTGAAGTCGATCCCGATCTGGGTCTTTCTATGCGTGCTGACCCTGTTCCTGCTGGCCCATGTGGGGGCCGCGCTGAAATGGTGGCTGCTGCTGAACCGGGGGCTTTCGCCCCTGCTGGCCATCCGGGCGCATTTTGCCGGACTGGCCGCAAATCTGTGCCTGCCCGGTGCAATTGGCGGTGATACGGTGCGGGCCGGCCTGGCGCAGGCGGCGATGAAAGACGGCGCGCAGGTTGTTGCGGGCGCAACCGTTGACCGGCTGATCGACATGGTGGCGTTGCTGACCCTGTCCTGTCTGGGCCTGGTCCTGACATGGGAAAGCGCTGCGGGCGGGCATATGATCTGGCCGGTTGCGCTGATCCTGCTGGCCGCACTGGCGGGGATGGT
>NZ_JBXWSG010000139.1:0-5119 GCF_059613305.1 Ruegeria sp. BHSB056
GTGCGAAAAGCCGATGACCATGACCGTTGAAGAGGGTGAAGAGATTGTGCGCGTGGCCGAAGCCTCGGGCAGGATCTGCGCGGTGAACTACTGTTACTCTGCCTATCCGATGGTGCGTCAGGCCCGCGCGATGGTGCGCGCAGGCGAAATCGGCAAGGTGCGTCTGGTGGTGACCAATTTCAGCCACGGTCATCATGGCGACGCCACAGATGCGGATAACCCGCGCGTACGCTGGCGCTATGACCCTGCGATGGCCGGGGTGTCGGGGCAGTTTGCCGATTGCGGTATCCATGCGTTGCACATGGCCAGTTTCATCTGTGACGATCAGGTGAAAACCCTGTCTGCCGACATGGCCTCAACCATCGCCAGCCGTGAGTTGGAAGATGATGCAATGATCAATTTCCGGATGGAGGGCGGCACAGTTGGACGCCTGTGGACATCTTCGGTGGCGATCGGGCGGCAGCATGGTTTTGACATTCAGGTCTTTGGCGAAACCGGTGGGCTGCGCTGGGCATCCGAACAGCCCAACCAGTTGATCTATACTCCGGTCGGCGGGCGTACTCAGATCATCGAAAAGGGTGAGGGCGGTTTGCACGACGAGGTGCAACGCCTGTCTCGGGTCGCTATCGCGCACCCCGAAGGGTTCCCGCTGGCGGTCGCCAACATCTATTGCGATCTGGCGGACGCGATCCGCGGTGAAAGACGCGACGGTCTGCCCGGTGCGGCAGATGGCCTGCGGTCCATTGCAGCCGTTCACGCGGCTGTTGCGTCGGGCAAGGCCGATGGCGCGTGGCGGGATGCGCGGCCGCCGATGTTTCGCTGATCAGGGGCGGGGCCGCAATGTGCCCCGTTCGATCACGCGGCAGGGGAAAATGCGGGCCTCGGGATAGCGCTGAGGCTCTTTCAGCATCTCGACAACCAGATCGACGGATGAGGTGATGATCTGCTTGATCGGCTGGTGGATCGTTGTCAGGTTAACGCTTTCCCAGCGCGACATTTCCATGTCGTTCAGTCCGATAATTCCAATGTCCTGACCGGGTTTCAGCCCATGATCAGCCAGTGCGGACAATGCGCCTACAGACAGGATGTCATCGCCGCAGAAATACGCCTCGGACGGGGTGTTGGCCAACAGGCGCAACATTTCGGCGCGGCCTGCCTCGAAGGAATAAGCCCCCGCGAAACAATGGCTTACTTCGATATCGGGATGATCTGCCAGTTCTTCCATGAACCCGCGATACCGGTCGAGTGCCGAGGTTGCATCTTTGGGCCCGCCCAGATAGCCGACACGCCTGTATCCGCGCGCCAAAAGCTCTCGCGCGGCCATGCGCCCGCATTCGACGTTGTCGATTCCCACCACATGCACTTCGGGCGAGGTGGCCGAGCGACCGAACGTGTGCACCACCGGTACGCCCGCATCGTGAAACGCCTTGGCAAAGCTGGGCGGCAGCGTCGAAGAGGCAACGATGGCCGCGTCAACCGAATACTGGCGCAGCATGCGGACCGAGTTTGCGGGCTCGGTCTCGTCCGTCAGGTTCACGATCAAAGGGCGTAGCCCGCGTTCCTGCAAGGCGCGGGTAAACTGATCGAACACCTCAAGAAAAATCGGGTTGTGAAAGTTGTTCGAAATCAACCCGATCAGTTTGGTGCGCCCGGTGGTCAGAGAAGAGGCGAGGGCGTTGGGACTGTAGCCAAGCTCTCGCGCGGCCTTTTCGACCTTGCTGCGTGTTTTTGCAGAGACCGAGGCACCTTCGGTAAAGGTGCGCGACACGGCAGATCGCGATACACCAGCCAAAGCGGCGACGTCTTTCAGGGTCACGCTCACGCAGTGCGGCTCCGGTCGTTGATGGTCAGAGATATCAAGGTGTTTTGCATCAGAGATTCATTATGCACCATCGCTACAAACTTGCAACCGGTTGCAATCGGCAACTGGCGGCGAAAGCCACGTGTGGTCGTTCGGTATTGTGAAAGGATGGTGGGTGATGAGAGACTCGAACTCCCGACATCTTCGGTGTAAACGAAGCGCTCTATCCCAATCCGCACGTGCAACAAGCTGCTGTATTTTACTGCCACCGCCAACATCCCATTACAAAGATATCTCGTGTTGCCAGTAGCTTGACGCTTTCACAATCGACATCAAAGTGCAAGCGGTTAGATGCCCTCTACACCGACCGATAGTTCGTAGTCCAGCGGAACCTGCAGCGTATGTGCAGCGGTAGCGCAGCGGTAATCACCTGACCCATAGGGGTACGCCCCGCCCTTTGCTAGGTTATCCCGCTTCCAAAGAGGTTGCAGGTTGCTGTAGTGGCAAAGTTCGATGAGGTGCTCCAAAGACCGGGCTGCCGAGAGTGGGATAATGTGGTCCACTTCCCATTGACCATACCGATCCCATGTCATGTCGTCTGAGAACCGGGCCTCAATGTGCTGTTTCAAGTCCTCCTGAGAGCAGCCAACCGAATTAGACGGGCTCCCCCACCCCATCAGCACTTGTCCCGACCGGTTTAGTACCGACCTGTACATCCGGTAAGATGGGTCGACTGCTCGACACCTCCGATCTCGTTGAGCCGTTTGCTCTGCATTGCACTGAACGCATTGGCGATTGCTGATGTACCGCTCGGCAATGTGCCCATACTTGCACGGACGACCCGTCCAGAAACGCGAAAGGCCGCGCAGTGCGGCCTCTTCACGAGTTGGGAACGTCTGTTCCCCAGCTATGTCAAACGGCATTATGCTGCTGCCACCACCTGACGACCCTCCAGCCGGGCAAGCAACTCTTTCTGCCTCTGCCTGCTGGCACAAACCTGTCCACTATTAACCTCACCCGATAGCAGCCAGTTCAGCAGTAGGTTCCGCATTCTCTGTGATGGCATGTAGAGCGTTACCCGACGCCTTGGCGTGTAGGCGCGTCCCGTTCCGTTCAGGCCACCGACACGTATTGCGGATCGGAACCGTTAGCGCGTTAGCAACACCTTCTCGCCATGCTGCCTCATTTACTGCATCCAGACGCTCCACCTCCATTGTGAAGCATTCGGGGTGGTCTTTCCGCAGTTTTTGCAGGTACTGCAGCAGCACCGATCCTTCCGAAAGGTACGTGTAAATCGCCACGGATTTGGGCTTGAGCAAGAGTTCTTTGGGAATGGCGAGGACGAACAGCTTCTCGCTTATGCGATACAGTGCGCCCGACTTGGCCTTGTCATAGAGGGATCGGTCAAATGTCTTGTTCCCTATGCGGTAAAGCTCGTCCCACATTTCCGTTGGAACAATACGTCCGTCAGGCTCCTCTTTTGCCATGCCAAGGCCGAGGTAAGCTGTGTCAAAGTCAACCTTTCGGACAGTCTGGTCCACCTCAAAGGGGTTTACGACCTCGTCGATGATGAGGTTGTATCCATCAAGTAGGTGTTCGACTTCGATGGTCGGTTTGCCATCGCTGGCAAACTCAGTACATCTCACAACGCCCGTACTCTGGGTTGCTAAAGTTCCAAGTCGATAGAAAAGTGCGTGAGTACAAGCGATTGACTTACCTGTTCGGATCAACTTCTCGCAGTGATCGCTTTTGCTGCCGCCATTGCAAATGGGCTGTGTGAGGATGAAATCGGAACCTGTTCGGGCGCCTTTGATGAACCGTTCCACCTCACTTAGGTAAGGGACAACGGCGATATACTTCTCCGACTTTTTGAAGCTGCGGTTGATTTCTGTGGATTTGCCATAGCCACAGGGTTTGTCGACAATAGTGATATGGGGCATGTAAGCCTCCTGTGTTTGGTCCATTGGACCATTTTGGGGAATGCGCTCTGGTGGATGCCGAGCAAATGGAATTGCCCCATTGGGGCGACTGGGAAAAATCCCGGTGAACACGCAATGGTTGAACTAGAGGGATCAATAGCCCTCTTTTCAGTACCTTTGCTTACAGGCCGGCGTGATTTTGTGTTTGTTTACTTACACTTATTGACGACTTACTCCACTCGCATTGGAGTGAACGAAGTCCAATCCCGTAAAAGCAACTTGATCAACACTGACCAAGCGAAACCTGTATGCTCAAGTGAGGGAGGGGTTTTGCTCAAATAAGGGAGTGGTAACGCCTGTTAGTTCACCAGACTGAGGGCTAACGTCATTGCCAATTCTTGAGGATTGTATTGCCCGCCACCGGACAGCCAAAATGCACAAGGGACATTTGTCGTCGCTGGATGCGGGTGAGGGTGGCCCCCGCTAACGCACTGGGGAGAGTTTGACCACCCTACATTGTATCTAGTCGATTTAAGCAAGTTCTACGGCTGCCAGCTTTGCCACGATGTCATCAGTCTGCAGGTGGGTATAACGCATCAACATCCGCAAATCCCGATGCCCGCTGATCATTTGGACCTGTGCCAGTGATAACCCACTTTCCACAAAGCGGGACACCGCTTCGTGCCGAATGTCATGAAATGTCAGGTCCATTACGCCCGCGCGTCGCCTGAGACGTTCAAAGGCTAGTCGCACAGAGTTACCAGACAGAGGCAAACACCGGTCGTCATCGCGTGGCAGGTTTGTCAATACGGCAACGGCATTTGGGCTGAGTGGCACTGTACGAGCGCGGCCATTTTTTGTTTGGGGCAAAAATGCCGTCCGACGCTCAAGGTCTACATGCTTCCATTGCATTGACAGCAATTCCCCTCGACGCATCCCGGTAGCTAGTGCCAGCGTTAGCAGCGGTTTCATCAGCGGAGACCGAGCTTGGTTCACGGCACCCAACAACGCGTGCCATTCTCCTTTCTGCAATCGTCTCTCTCGGCGGTTATCAATCTTTGGTCGTCGGACAGGCTTGATGGGGTTTCCATGTGGCAGGTTCTGCCCCCAATCCTCACAGGCGACATCAAGGGAGTGTTGCAACCATCCCAGTTCCCTCACCACAGTCGCCGCCTTCATAGATTTAATGCGCTGGTCACGATATTGGACAAAGTCAGCGGATCGTAGCTTGTTGACTTTCCTGTTGGCTAGCTTGGAGCATTTTCGCAGAAATCCGTTGATTGCGTAACTTTCATTGTCCGCGCACCGTTTCTCGCTCGTGACGTCATCTCGATACTTTCGCAGCACTTCACCAAGTGTCATCTCGGATGCGCCCACACTGAGGGCTGGGGTTAGCAAT
>NZ_JBXWSG010000140.1:0-4963 GCF_059613305.1 Ruegeria sp. BHSB056
CCTGTTCCTGCGTGAATTGCGGGACATGCCGCCGCCCAATCCCATCGTGCGCGACCGCTGGCCGGGCATCACAGTGATTGCTTTGGCTTTGGCCGTCGCCATTCTCGGCAATCTGGCCCGCATCCCGGATATCGTCACCTATGCGATGATCATCTGGACCGGCGGCGTCATGCTCACCGTGTTCGGCTGGCAGCGCGGCATACATCACCAGTTGCCTGTGATCCATCTTGTATTCATGCTGCCCCTGCCGCAATTCCTGTACTGGAAGCTCACAATCTTCCTACAATGGATATCGTCCGAGCTGGGCGTCTGGTTCGTGCAGCTCGCCGGTGTTTCGGTCTTTATCGAAGGCAATGTCATCGATCTGGGCGTCTACAAGCTGCAGGTGGCCGAGGCCTGTTCCGGGCTACGCTACCTGTTCCCAATCCTCAGCTTTTCATACCTCTTTGCCCTGCTCTACCGCGGCCCAATCTGGCACAAGGTGGTTCTGCTGGTCTCGGCCGCGCCGCTGACCGTTCTGATGAACTCCATCCGCATCGGCGTGATCGGTATTCTGGTCAATCAGCATGGCATCGAACAGGCCGAAGGGTTCATGCATTTCTTCGAAGGCTGGATCATCTTCCTGCTCTGCGTCGCCATTCTGTTTCTCATGGCGCTCGGCTTGCAGCGTCTGGCTCCCGATCCAAAGCCCTTTGCCGAGACAATCGATCTGGATACCGAAGGGCTGGGTGCCGTCGCATTGCGTATCTTTGCCATCCGCGCTTCGGTCGCGCTGGCTCTCGCGGCGCTTTTGACGCTTGCGGTCTCGACCGCGTGGACACTGCGCCCCGCCTCCGAGGTGAAACTCGTCGAGCGGGACCCCTTTGTCCTCTATCCGCGACAATTGGGCGGCTGGTCGGGGTCAACCACCAGCCTTGATCCCAATGTTGAACGAACTCTGGGCGCTAGCGATTACCTCCATGCCACTTATATCGACAGCGGATCGGGTGATTTCGTGAACATGTTCGTGGCCTTCTACGACAAGCAAACCGAAGGCGAAGGCATCCATTCACCCGAGGTCTGCCTGCCCGTAGGTGGCTGGGAAATCTTCAGCCTTGAGCCATATGAGATCAATCCGGGCGACACCCCCTACGGCAGCTTTACCGTCAACCGCGCGGTCATCCAGAAAGAGCTGTCAAAGCAGCTGGTCTACTACTGGTTCGAACAACGCGGCAAACGCATGGTCAACGATTTCCGCGCCAAGCTGAGCGTTATCCAGGACGGCTTTACCATGGGCCGGACCGACGGCGCATTGGTTCGATTTGTCACCCCCATCCTGCCCGGCGAAACCGAGGCGGATGCAGATGCACGACTACAGCGGTTCATGGGACCCAGCCTGACCCGCCTGCCGCGGTTTGTGCCGTTTTAAGGAGGAGGTTCAGCGCTTGGGTCTACGAGCCTACGGCCAGATCATCGCAGTCGGGTTGCGAGTGGCTGCGGTAAGAAAATAGATTGCACAATGATATGTTATTGATACCTGATGAAACAGTTTTTTAGTTCTTAGTATATGGTTGGAAAAGTGCCTGCGGCAGAAAAACTTACGACACCTCAAAGCCGTTCTTTGCGACCAGTTCTGGCACTGACTCTGTTTGCCAGCCTTATTCCGCTGTGCGTGACACCCGTCTTGCCGCTGACGGATTTCTACGCCCATATCGCCCGTTATTACATTCTCGCCAATCTTCCGAACTCGGCCATACTGCAACAGAACTATGAGGCTGCCTGGCAACTTCTGCCCAATCTTGGTCTGGATGTTCTGGGCACAGGCGTCATGAAAGTGCTGCCCCCGCTTTTGGGCGCTAAGCTGATCGCCTGTCTGATCATTGCGGCCCCGTTCGCAGGTATTTTGTACCTTGCACGCGTTCTGCACGGCCACCTTTCGGTGCTAACCGTACTTCTGGCTGGCCTGGTGGCGTATAACCATATTCTGATTTGGGGTTTCTCGAATTTTCTGCTGGGATTAGGGGTTCTGCTGGGCGCCACCGGCTATTGGATTGCGGCACAGGGCCGGCCTGTCCGGCAACTGATTGTGACAGCATGTTTGGGGCTGCTTCTTTTCTTTATTCACGGCCTGGCCTTTGCGCTGTGGGGGTTGCTGCTGGGTATGGTTGAGCTGTCGCTTGCGTTCCGATCAGGCTATCCTGGGCTATCGGTTTTGTTACGTAAAGCCGCAAGACTTGTATCAATCGCCATCGCGCCGACTGTGGTTTTCTTACAGACGAAAACCGCAAGTGGTGGCGTCGCCACATCAGTTTCAAATCTTCTGACCCATGCCGAGCATGGAACATTGTGGACACGCCTGAGCACCGAGGCCTATCTGCGCGTTGACGGATTCCTGCGCGTGGCTGAATCCACATGGCGCATTTTCGACTGGGGTTTTGGCATCCTATTGTGGGGCGTGCTGATCGGGGGCCTCATCACCGGGATATGGCGGATCGACTGGCGTATGAAGCTTACCGTGGCGCTGTGTGGTTTGCTGATCTTGATAACCCCTCCGCACCTGTTCGGCGTCGGACATCTGAGTGAACGGATTCCACTTCTGATGCTGGCCCTTCTCGCCGCCAGCTTGTCGCTAAATCCCAGCGCCAAGCTGCGATCACAACAAACGGCCGTTGCGGCGATTGCCGGACTGTTTCTGTTGCGCAATCTGGTGTTGACCGTCGGGTGGTATCAGGACGGCAAAATTTACACCTCTTATATTGAGGCGTTGAATCTCCACGACACGCGCAACCTGGGCGCCGGAGCTTATGTGGAAGACGCAAAGGATGCGTGGGTTTTCAAGCCTAGTTGCAGACCCTTGTCCTTTCTTATGATCTTTAGCGGTACGGCAGTTCCGACCTTTGCCAACCCCACACAGCAACCGCTGCGCATAATTGGTTCGTTAGCCGGCGTGCAAGGCGCAGTTCAACAGATTGCACTGGAAACCAATCATACATTACCATCCGCTGTGGCCGTGCTATCAAAGACCAAAGCCGATACAATTGTCGTTTGCTCGAAGGAATCGTTTCCACCCAAAATTCAAGGTTTCGATATACTCGTGTCAACTGCACCGTGGGCCTTGTATCAAAGATCAGCCTCGAAATAATTGCGTATAGTATGAATATGCCATCAACCCAGGGACCCGCAGATGAAAGAGCATGATGCGCGTGCAACCTCGGGGAAGCCTGCGTCGCTTATCGCGGACCGGTCAGACGGGCGCGACAACAATTTCAACCTGATCCGCATCCTGGCCGCTGGCGGAGTGCTTGTATCGCATGCGTATCCGCTGAGCTGGGGCGGCGCAGTCGGCCAGCCATTCGAATCCACACTGCATGGATTGTCGCTTGGCATGGTCTGCGTCTGGATATTCTTTGCAATCTCAGGCTTTTTCATCACGCGCAGCTTCGACCGAAAACGATCCGCTACCTCCTTCTTGACCGCGCGCGCGCTGCGTCTGTTTCCCGCCCTTGCAGCGGTGACCATAATTACCCTTCTGGTTGCCGGTCTTCTGCTGACACAGGCGCCACCTGCCATTTTCTGGTCGCAGGCAGGGGAGTTCTTCGTTCGCAACATGCTGCTGTTCAGAATTCAGTACGTGCTGCCCGGCGTATTCGAAGCCAATCCTTACGGACCCGCAATCAACGGCTCTCTCTGGTCGCTGTCTTACGAGGTCACCTGCTATACTGGCGTCCTGATCTGTGGGGTTCTTGGCCTTCTGGGCCGAAAGAAGATATTCGCTGCAATGGCGCTGCTGTTCCTAGTTGTCTATGCCGTGGCGATGGTTGCCGAGCTGAACCCGCGCATCGAGCAGCTTACGCGGCTTGGACTGCCGTTCCTGATGGGGATGGTGTTCTATATCTGGCGCCAGTACATCCCGCTGTCCTGGACCCTGCTCGCCACCTCTGCAGCGCTGGCCGTTGTGGCCTGGTTCACGCCGCTGTTTCTGCCGGTCTTCGCCTTCAGCCTGTCTTATGCGACGTTTTTTGCAGGCTACGCCGAAGCCCCGCTGCTTTTGCGCTATAATAAGCTGGGCGACTATTCCTACGGCGTCTACATCTACGCCTTTCCGATCCAGCAGTTGGTGGCACAGACAGGGGTCACGACACCTGTCATAAATATGGCGATATCGCTTCCCTTCACGCTGATTTGTGCAGTGCTGTCATGGCATTTCATTGAAGAACCAGCCATGCGCCTGCGCCGCCGGACCAAAGCTCCAAAACCCATCGAAACCAAGCAGGCCGCCGAATAACGAAGTTCAGCCCTTCCAGATCCGCTTATACGCCGCGATCAGCGCAGGGACCTGATGGGGCCAGGCCATCTCGGCCTCGACCCGGGCGCGGCCATAGCGGCCCATGGCGGCGCGGCGGTCGTCATCTGCCAGCAGCTCGGTGATCTTGTCGGCCATATCCACCGGATCGTTGGCCTTGGCGTAAAGCGAGGCCTCCTGTGCCGAGAACCGCCCTTCGGTCACGTCGAACTGAACGATGGGTTTTTCGAACGCCATGTATTCAAGGATCTTGTTCATGGTGGATTTGTCATTCATCTCGTTCACCCGATCCGGGTTCACGCAGACATCTGCGGTCGACAGGATCTCGAACAGATCATGATCCGGCGCGCGGCCGGTGAAGGTGACGTAATCCGACAGGCCCATTTCAGCAGATTGTTCGCGCAGCTTGTCCAGGCTGGGGCCCCCGCCCACAAGGCAGAACTGGATGTCTTCGCGCCCCTGAACCTGCACCAGATGCGCCACGGATTCCAGCAGAAGGTCAATGCCTTCCTGATCGCCCATGACGCCGACATAGCCCACCATGTATGTCCGCCCGTTGCGCCACGCGGGGTTTGGGGGCAGGTGCTGCAACCGGCTCAGATCGGGGCCCGAGCGAACCACAAAGACATCCTCGGGCGCCATGCCGCCGCGCTCGATGGCAATCCTGCGATAGCTTTCATT
>NZ_JBXWSG010000141.1:0-5063 GCF_059613305.1 Ruegeria sp. BHSB056
CGCTGGAAAACTTCCAGACCGTGGGTCGCAATGGTTTGCACCGCTACAACAACCAGGATCATTCCATGCTGTCGGCGATGTATGCCGCCCGCAATATCATGGGCAAGAACTATGACGTCTGGGACGTCAATGTTGAGCGCTCTTATCACGAAGAGTTTGAAGCCAAGCCCAAGAAGAAGACTTCCCGGCAAACAGCTGTCCGCAAAAGTACAGCGCTCTAAATCGGTCTGCCTTCAACTGTGGACGACAGCGTCTGCAGGGGTGTCGGCAGAGGTAGGTTTGGGGCGGAATCTATCCGGCCGGATGCTGACGTGATCGCGTAATCTGTTGATTTCGCGGTCTTCGTCCTGGTGATCCAGCCGGCATCGCAGCCATACCTCGGTCAACAGAAGCCGTAGCCGAAGGTCCGGACTGGCTTCTTCGATTGTGTTTGCTACCTGTGTTAGGGTCAGGCTAAAAAGGTTCCCCAGATAAGCGTTTTTGAAGTAGTCTGGTCGGATATCTAGTCGCTGAAACACCGCCGTCCAGAAGCCGATCTTGATGCGCTGGCTCAGGTTGTTGGGGATGTAGCGGTTGGCAACCTCGCGAACCACCCATTTATCTCGGATGAGGGGATGAGCCTTTTCAAAAACGAACGGAGAGGCCCTGAGCTTGTAGCGCGTCGGCAGATTGATCTCCGACCGCGCCTCGATTCCAGCGGCCATGCCCATTGAATCGTTGCGATGCAAGAACGACACTATCATAGATGATCAGAAGTGGCCTCTTGATCTGGTTCCTGTGGTTGAGGAACTGCGCGAATTGTATTGGCGCAATAATACAATAATCGAGAAGCACCGTCGAAAAAACGCAGAACTGGCTCATGGTCTGAAAACGCCATTGGCGGCCCCGGCGCGCGTTGCCGAGGCGCTTGATGGAGAAGAAAAAGTTCAGATAGCGGATCTTGTAGGACGCATGACCGGTGTCATCAAACGCAACCTCAGCCATGCTCGTACCGAACGCCCCTACGGAAAATCCTCTCTGGTGCGCCAGCGCCGAAGATGTGATGTTCGCACTTGGAATCACATTCCGAAACAGGATGCCCAATATCGAAAACAATGTAGATGCAGGAACCACTTTTGGCGGTGAAGAGGCCGACATTCAGGAAATCCTGGGCAATCTTCTTGAAAATGCCTGTCTCTGGGCTGACGGTCATGTGCGCATATCCGCAGCAACATCCGAACCGGGCATGATCACCCTGAGTGTCGAGGATGATGGCCCAGGTATGGGGGCGGGCAAAGCAAAACCGGGAGATTTACCTCAGAACAGCGATAAGGAAGAGACCGGAGGGCATGGGTTAGGGCTTTTGATTGTACAAGATATAGCCGAGCTTTATGGCAGATCCGTCAGTATAGGGACATCTTCTCTGCGTGGTGTGCACGTTACGGTGACGCTGCCGGGGCAAACTGAAGCTTCCAGAAAATCCAGAACGCATTTCCTTAAAGGAAACTTGCGCTGGACAAATTGATCAGTCTACCTGATTTCCGGCGGGTGAAACCGGGCAAGCTAACTTCGCCTGACCGATAGGTTCTGTCGCCTTCCCAGCACGTGGTATTCGAACAGGCACCAGACATAGATGGTGGCCGAGTAGACATAATAGACCTGATGATACAGCAGGCATTTGAATGCGAACCACGGTCCGCCATGCCCGGACATGGCGCGCACCAGATCGAAATTGGCGACAAAGGCGGCTGCAAGCAGCAATAAGGGCAGGGGCCATGCCCCCGGCCAGAATGGCAGGACCAGAAGCGACAGCAGCAACAACCCCGCAATTGCAGCCCGTGCCCGCTCGGCCATCGAGGTGTTCAGGTCATCCGTCAGCCCCTCGCGCGAGATCATCAGCCGGGCCCAGGGCAGGGCGCGACAAAAGATATCCGTGCTCAGGCTGTTGCGGATGGTCCAGACTTTCAGGTGTTTACCCTGCAGCTGTGGCTCGACAAGGATACGGCGACCGGTCCCCGCGATCCGATAGCCCAGTTCGATATCCTCGATCGACGGAACCTCATAGGTTTTCACATCAAAGCCGCCGACCTCAAGAAACACATCGCGTCGGATGGCACCGCACCCGGCCCAGAAGGTGCGCGCCTCGCGCCGGGCGCGCTGATGGTGATAGCGATGCAGAAGGTTCTTGTAGCGCGAGAACCACGATTGCCCATCCGGCGCGTCGTCATAGGATCCGAACACGGCGCCAACATTATCCTCGGACATGGCACGGCGGATATGCTCCGGGCCGTCGGGCCATGCGATGACGTCGGAATCGACGAACCACAGGATGTCACCGGTGGCGTGTTCGGCGGCCAGGTTGCGCGCAGCCCCCGGCCCACCATTGACCGGCGTGGTCAGAACCGTGGCCCCCATTTCGCGGGCAAGGGCCGCAGTGCCGTCCGGGGACTGGTCATCGACGACCAGAACCTGCTGCACCTGGCCGGTGTTCAGCATTTCAATCAGGGGTGTCAGGACACGGGGCAGCAGATGCTCGGCCTTGTAGGCGGGCATGACGACGCTGATGGAAAGGGTTTTATCTGAAGTCACGAGGCATCTCCGGCCGTGCCTTGCGACACTGACGAACGCTGAACAAGAAAAAGAAAGGCAGCCGTGAAAGGCAGTAGCCACATCACGCGCGCACCATATCGGTCTGCGGGTTGCGAGACCCCGCCACAGACCAGCGCATTGACCGCGATCCCGATCAGAATGAACACGGCGAACAGTTTCATGTCTCGGGGGATTCCCGGTCGCAGCAAATTGATCAGGATAAAGGCAAACGACACAGCATAGATCAGACCGTGTATGGCATTGGCCGTTTCTATCCAGCCCCTGTCCTGAGACAATGAACCGCTCTGGAACATATCGGGCCGGATGTCTCCCATTCTGGCCAACCAGCGGGCGTTCTCCAGCTCTACATCCGTCGGAATCGTCATAGCAATGCTATAGCGCAATACCTGCTGATAGCCGTTTCGGGCCAGCGCCAACGAGGTGGAAAGAGGCCGGGACAGGAAAACCGCTTTGGCGAAATCCCGTTGGGACAGAGCAACCTGTTTCTGGTCTTCCGGCGACATCAGCTGAAATGAACCTAGGCTGGGTGAGCGTTCGAATATGATGTGGGATGGTGTCAGCCTATAAGGGTCGTCCGACCACGATAGCGCTTCGTGTAACGCGCAGGTGGGTATTTTAGTATTCGGGCAGACCTCGTTCAGGTAATCCATGCCGGGCCCATCAACGATGAGCCGCGCAGTGATATGCGGTGTATAGACGACCTCTTTGTCAGTGGCGATTTCCACGGTGACCTGAAAAGCCTTGCGCTCGGCCAGTGCCAGCGCCAGAATCATCATCATCAAAATTGTTGCACGCCAACGCCGCGGTCTTTTCTCACTGAACGCTGCCAAAGCCACAAAGGGGATCGTCAACGCTGCAACCGCCAGATGAGACGGGTGCAGAAGAGCGCTTAAAAGGGCCAGACCGGATATCAACAAAAGCTCCCAAGTCTGCATTGTCCGCCCGAAGGCCGTCAATGAGGCAATCGCGATCAGCAACACCGGGGCAAAAATATCGGGCATCATGTAGGCGATATAAAACGGTAATGAAGTACAGGCTGCCACCAGCAAAGGCACCGCAGTCATCGTGATTGAGTTCTGTATACCACCCAGAGACCGGCCAGCCGCTCGCGCCAACATCCAGACAGCCAGCAACGTAACGGCCAGATGCAACACCGGAAGGGTGGACAGGGCTTCAACCCTAACAAATGCGGCCATGATGAGGCCATAGATTAGTGACCGTGATCCGGTTGCGGTGGTATCCTCGTCGGCGACGTGGGTTACGCCCGCCGCAGCACTATCGGCTGTCGGCGGCAGAAAACTGCTCAGGGCCACATTCCCCTGCCGGATGTAACTGCCGGTGTCGAAGTAATAAAGCGGCCCGCCATTGATCAGAAACACGGACAGACAGGCCAGCAGCGCCGCTATCAACAGAAGGGATGTCTTGACCCTCCAAGATGGTTTGTCTGGATAAACCGACACGGTCATATCCGTTCTGCAGCCTGTTTTGCCGCAAGTACGGGGTGCTGAAAACAAGCGACTACCGTCTTCAGCCTGCCCTCCAGCGCCATTTCACAGAGATAAAAATCAGGCGCGTCCATCAGCGTTCTCAGCGGCCTCCATAAATCGATTCAAAATAGGTGTTACCCCACTCCGGCTCTCACCGACATGGCGTTGAGTAATCAGTTGATTGCAAGAAATCCTTCAAAGCAAATGTATTTCTGGGTACTCATCACATCCTTGAAACCGGCCCGGTCCAACATATCCGGATTGCCTTGGGTCGAAAACGGCTCCAGCACGCTTTTCAGACTGCGTGCCTTTTCGGCGTCGATGCCAATCCAGCGGGCATCCGGTTTCCCGGCATTGTGCTTTGCCAGCTGGTGGATCAGCTCCCCTGTTGATGTGCCCATTTCATAAGGAGGTACTGATAACTTGATGTGATCAACAAAAGTATCGGGAACACTGCCCCCAAAGATCCAAATCGCATTCTCAGCGGCTATGTTCTGGCCAACACCCATGCGCAATGTCTCCTCGCAAATAGGCAGGCACTCGAAACAAACGGCTAAACTGCAACTTCCGATTGATAATGCGTGCCTGAAATTGGTACAATAACAAGCCAACGCTACACGAAACTTTCTGGCCATCGAAGGAGAAATATGGCTGAGTTCAGCTTTCTTCCATTTTTCCGTTCAGATGCGGTTCGCAGATATTCTAAATTGAACAATTAGGCCAAATAGTTGGGATTGTTTCGCAGCTTTGCGACGGATAGTTGCCTGCCATGTGAGTAAGGCAGTTTCGATTTCACCTAAAGACGGATTGGTTTGGTGCGGGTTTGCATCAAGGAGCCCCGAAGACTATGTCTGGAGCGGGACGGAGACCTCAGAAATTTTGGAAGTCCACCGCGCTCTCCCAGACGCAGATTCGTCTTATTTAAACGATTCCGGTTCTCAATGCGGAAACAAAAATAGTTACATTCGACCATTGTGCTGCGCAAAG
>NZ_JBXWSG010000142.1:0-4831 GCF_059613305.1 Ruegeria sp. BHSB056
CGAGTAAGGGGAACACCGTCTGCCATTCATCGCTCACCTTGCCGCCAAAGATCGACGTCATCGAACCCTGGCTGTCCAGGTCGATGACCAGCACCTTGTAACCGTCCAGAGCCGCCGACATGGCCAGATGCGCGCAGGTCGAGGTTTTGCCAACACCGCCCTTGAAATTGGCCACGGACACGATCTTGGCAGGTAGCCCGTTGGGCCGGTAAGGGCGGTACTCCTTGGCTTTGGACCCCTCCGAGGCAAAATGCGCCCGCAGCCGCAGAACCTCATCCAGCGTGAACCACTTGGCACCGCCTTCCGTTTCGGACTGTCCCTGCGGCAGATCCGGGTTGCCCTTCAGGACCCGGCGAAAATGAGCAGGCGCGACAGGGATCAGATATTTGGTGATTTCCCAGGTTGAAAACAGGCGCAGCTTTTTCTGACCGTTTTCTTCCAGCCCCCGGCTCGCCAGGTCGCTACGCCCCCGGGCACAGGCATCCGCGATTTGTGAAAACTCACCCGTGCCGGTTGGATTTCCAAGTTCAGCATAAGCCAGATCCGGATCGATATTGAAATAGGGGGGAAGCCCCTCGGAGGTTGCTGCTCGCATTGAAAACCTGCCTATGTGCTATGTTTTGTTCAATATACCACAAAAGGAAGCATGTGGAAGCATAATGAGCATAAAACCGGATTTTCTAAGCAATAATAAGGGGTAACTATCGATTGAAACGTTGGTTTTGAGTGTCGGGCAAAAAAATGTCCAGTTAGAATATTGTTATCTTACTAGTTACGGCGAAATCCTGATGTTCTTAAGTATAAGAAAAAAAAGAGGTTTTTGTATTCTTGAGCACCCATAGTGAATCTGATCCCACGATCAGGCGACTCTGATCCCACGTTGTGGTGACTCTGATCCCACGTTCCGGCGGCTTTACGCGTCCTGTGGATAACTCTACGGTGGGCGTCAATAAAACCACGAACAAAGATTCGGGCAGGACATATGGGCAGGGCAGTATGAGCGGGTCAGGGGCGTTGTTGCCCGACCGGCACCCAACGGGTGATTTTTTTGTATGCGATATCTTCGATGCGCTGCCCAAGACAGATATGGGCTCGATGGAGCATCCGATGTTTTCGCTCTCGACCCGGCCGGATCGCCGGATCCTCAATTATGAGCATAACGGGGTCGAGATTACGGTGACGCCTTCGGTGCGGGGACTGGCGACGATCCACGACAAGGACATCCTGATCTTTTGCATCAGCCAACTGATGGCAGCGATCAATGCGGGCCGGACGGTTAGCCGGGTGTTGCATCTGAAGGCGCATGATCTGCTGGTGGCCACCAATCGCGAAACCAGCGGCGATGGCTACAAGCGTCTGCGCGAAGCGTTCGAGCGGCTGGCAGGCACCCGGATAACCACCAACATTGTCACAGGCGAGAAGGAAACCACCACCGGGTTTGGCCTGATCGAAAGCTGGGAAATCGTCCGCCACACCCGGGCAGGCCGGATGGTCAGCGTCAGTGTGAAACTGTCGGACTGGCTGTTTCGCGCGGTTCTGGCGAAATCCGTGCTGACCCTCAGCCGCGATTACTTCCGCCTGCGCAAACCGCTCGAGCGGCGCATCTATGAGCTGGCCCGCAAACATTGCGGTCGCCAGCCCGAGTGGCGGATCTCGGTCGAGGTGCTGCTGAAGAAATCGGGCTCGGCCTCGCCCCGGCGGGTGTTCCGCAAGATGATCCGCGACATGATCGCAGCCGATCATCTGCCCGATTACGAGATGACCGAAGAGCCCGGCGACCTGATCCGCTTTTCGCGCCGTGGCCAGGTGATCGAGGGACCGGACAAACCGATCCTGCCGTCACAGGCGCTGGAGGAAGCCAGGGCTATGGCACCGGGCCGCGATGTCTATGCGCTGGAAGCGGACTGGCTGGCCTATTGGGCCGCGTCCGGTCGCCCGCAGATCAGAAACCCGCAGCGGGCGTTTCTGGGCTATGTGGCCAAGAGGGTCGCCGGGCGGGATTAGCGCTTAGCTGGAATAGGCGGGGTTTTGTTTCTGCACGCGTGTCTTCACGGCTTTGACAGCACCGATGACGATGAGAGCGGCAATGATGAACAGCCAGCCGAAGAGGACATAGCTGCCCAGGGCCATAAGGATGGACGCACCGGAGAACAAAGCAAACCCGCCGGCGCACAGGCCGACAAGAATGGCTATTCCGATAACTCCGATCATGTTCTCCAAGTCCTCCGGCTATGGTCTTGGTCTGGCCAGCCCTCAAGTGGTTGCAGTTCAGCCATTGGGCAGATGCCCATAATGATTTCGCGGTGAAATCATGGCAAAACTTTGAACTACAGAGGGTTAAAATTTGGTTATTTTTACCGGGAGGAGCTTTGCTCCACTACTCGTGCCACACCGCTTTATAATTTATTGAGACATAGGAATGTCTGAGAGGATAGTTTCTCAAAACTTTTGTGACAGCAATATGGAACGCCCGCACCCCTGAAAATGTGCAAAGGTTCGCCTATGGCACCGCTCTGTCGATCCGCGGTTGATTGGATGGAATGCCAGATGAGCGTGCGTTTCGGCCGCCGAATGGCAGGGGGGCTGAGGGTCACATCTTGACCAGACGCCCGTCCGTCACCCTGATCCCCGCTTTTTCAAAAACATTGCGCGTATCAAAAACCAGCGCCGCCTTGCGCGCAACCAGACCGTAATCCGGGGCGCTGTGATCGGTGATCACGGCCACCGCCGCATAGCGTTTCAGGTTTTCTGCTGTTAGCGGCTGCGAGGTCCGGCCCGCAAGCTGCGGATATTCGCCACCTTCGGGCAGGCGCGGGAAATAGGGGTCGTGATAGTCAACCTCGGCCCCCAGCTTTTCCAGCTCGTCCAACAACACCAGCGCCGGGCTGCGGCGGGTATCCTCGACATCGCGCTTATAGGCGATACCCATCAGCAGGATGCGCTGTCCGGTCAGGGGCTGCCCGGTCTCGGCGATGGCCGAGCCGTTACGCGCCGCCAGTTCGGCGGCCATCCGTGCCGCCAGCATGGATGGCACGGCGTCATTGCTGGAGCGGGCCAGATTGATGATCGGCGTATCAGATCCTGCATCCGCGGCACGCCAGGCCAGATAGGCCGGAGACACCGGGATGCAGGCCCCACCAATTCCGGGACCGGGATAGAAGGGCATGAAGCCAAACGGTTTGGTGGCCGCGGCCTCAATCACTTCCCAAACATCCACATCCATCGCCTCAAGCGCGGTCTTCAACTCGTTGACCAGCGCAATATTGACGGTGCGAAAGCTGTTTTCGACCAGTTTCACTGCTTCGGCCGTGGCGGCCGAGCTGACCGGAACGGCGCTGGTGACGATAGCGCGGTAGAAATCCTCGACCAGTTGCCGCGACAGCGGATCGTCGGCGCCCACCACCTTCGGGATGCTGTGCGTGTCGAACTTGTCATTGCCCGGGTCTTCGCGCTCGGGCGAAAACGCCAGGAAGAAATCACTACCCGCGCGCAGACCGCCCGCCTCAAGGATCGGCTGAACCAGTGTGGTCGTGGCACCGGGCCAGACGCTGCTTTCCAGCACCACCATCTGACCGGGGCGCAGATGCTGCGCGATGGTTTCGGCGGCGGCGGCGACAAAGCGCATGTCCGGGTCTTGTGCATCGGTCAGCGGGGTCGGCACGCAGATCAGGATGATATCGGCCTCGGCCAGTGCCGCGGCGTCCTGCGTTGCGCGGAACCTGCCGCTGTCTACCGCTTGTGCGATCCGGTCTGACGCCAGATACGATATAACCTGATCGCCCTGATTGATCCGCGCCACCCGGTCAGGGTTGAGATCAACGCCGGTGGTATCGAACCCCTCATCATAGGCAGTCAGCGCCAGCGGCAGCCCGACATAGCCCAGCCCAACCACAGCAACCCGCGCATCGCGCGCCGCGATAAGCTGCTTGAGGGAAAGATGGTGCGAGGTTTCGTAGTTCATAATCTATCCTGATCGTACAAAGTCAGACTGAAATCAATGTGCGGTTTGGCCGTCGGAAATTCAGGCTCTTTCCACGGATAGGGCGGAACGGGGGCGAATCCAATATATTTGTCGGCCCGGTCCGAGACTGCAGTACCGTGTTTCCCAAAACGCCTCAATTGTTGATGTTTTCATTAATTGTTTATCTTTTGAAACGAGCTTCCAGATAGGGCCGCGTGGCTTCAAGTCCGGCTTTCAGGTCATAAGCGGGCTCATATCCCAGCCGTGCACGGGCATGATCAATCTGGCACTGTCCTGTGCCCGAGAATATCTCCAGCATATAACGGTCAGGGTACAGTTCGTTTTGCTTGGGCAGCCGTTGTGTGGCTGTGTGGACCAGCCTTTCGAACCGGTCCCGACCGATCCAGGCGCGCGCTATGGCACTGACCCGTGCAGCCAGCGACTGTGTGTCTGGTGCTTCGCCCGGCTCTTCATCGGGCAATCGGGCCCGGAGTGTTTCCTGGGGAATGAGCACGATCTTCCCTCGGCCAATGATATCGGCATAACCGGACAGCAGGGCCGACCAACTGACGGGGGTGGGCCCCGAGATGACGAACCGCTCTTGCTGCAGGTCTTTTAGCGCTGCCGCGCATAACATGGCCTGTACCAGATCGTCCACAAATACAGCGTTGCACAGCCCTTCGGGTTTGGGCAGCACCACGGTACCAGCGGCAAGCCAGCGGGTTAGCTTATCCGTCCAGAGCATGCTTCCGGGCCCGTAAACCAGTGTCGGCTGCAGGATCGCAGCGGGGCAGTTTCCTTGCAGCAGAGCCTGCTCCATCGCAATCTTGGCGCGCCGATATGGGTCAGCCTTGCCGTTTGAGATCGGGG
>NZ_JBXWSG010000143.1:0-4841 GCF_059613305.1 Ruegeria sp. BHSB056
GTGGTTCGGGAGATTTCCAACCTGGGTGCGAGCCCAGAGCGTCTGGCGGCGGAGTAGCTTCAGCGCAGCGCGCGGCCCTTCATGATTGCTTCGGCACCGAACCTCTGGCGAATCTCGTCGGTGGCCCGTTCGGCCTTTGATCTGCGGGCGGCATCCGGATCCAATAGGTCGCCGAAAATATCCGCCTGATCCGCCGGACAAAGATCGGACAAACCACAGCCCAACAACCGATATGGCCCCTGATCGCCAACCTGATCGAACAGGCCCCGGGCCGTGCGGTAAATCCGGTCGGCTATCTGTGTCGCATCCCGCAGGGACACGCGCCGCGTCAGGATCTTGTGATTGGCTTTCTTCAGTTTCAACGTGACAACCCGACCAGCCAGATCCTTTGCCTTGGCGCGATCCGACACTTTCAAGGCCATGCGCCACAAATGGCCGTCCAGAATATCAAGGCTCGACGTGTCTTCAAAAAATGTCGTCTCGTTACTGATGGATTTCATCGGTTCATGGGCTGATACGCGTCGCTTGTCCTGACCTCGGGCCAAGTGCCACAGGCGATATCCCATCGAGCCGAACCGCGCGGTCAGTGCCTCCTGATCCCAACGCAGCAAATCACTGAAAGTTCTGATCCCGGCCTGGTCCAGCGCTTCCTGCGCAGCCGGGCCAATGCCCCAGATCAACCGTACGGGTTTGTCGTTCAGAAACTCTGCCGTTTCCACCTTGCCGATCACTGAAAACCCGCGCGGTTTGTCGAGGTCCGATGCGACCTTGGCCAGAAATTTGTTGTGACTTAACCCGATAGATCCGGTGACACCGATTTCTTCCTTCATGCGCTTGACCAGACGCGCCAGCATGACGGCAGGTGGCGCGCCGTGCAGACGTTCGGTTCCCGACAGGTCCATGAAGGCTTCGTCCAGCGACAGGGGTTCGACCACGGGTGTCAATTCATCCATCATCGCGCGGATGTCGCGCGACACCTGGGCGTAGACGGACATGCGGGGCTTGATCACGACGGCTTCGGGGCAGAGTTGCAAGGCCTTGAACATGGGCATAGCCGACCGGACGCCGCGAATACGGGCAACGTAGCAGGCAGTTGAAACAACGCCGCGCTTGCCGCCGCCAATGATAACCGGTTTGTCCGCCAGTTCCGGGTTGTCACGTTTCTCCACCGAGGCATAGAAGGCGTCACAATCCATATGGGCAATCGACAGGTCAAACAGTTCTGGGTGTGTCTTTATCCGCGGACTGCCGCAGGCAGTACAGCGTTGTTCGTTTGACAATGTGGTCAGGCAATCTCGGCAAAGACCGGGCATCTGCGTCCTCATGCGTTCCGCAGTTGGCTTGGACGTTCTTTATATCACCTGTAATCCTGGATCAAAGGCCCTGCTGACATGGGGCGATTTGGAAAGAAGACCCCCCGCACATCGCGGGGGGAAGTAACGAACCTCAGGAAGAAGCGGTTCGTTGGGGAGTATTTCCCCTTCAGAATCTCTGAAAATCCTTAGTTTCGATAGGATGAAGGTTGTGCCGAGAAAAACTCGGGTTTTGAATGTGTGTTTTCTGGCACAGAGACGATTTGGCGCGGTTTTGTCAAAAAGTGACCTAAGGTCAACTTGTTGCGCGGAAAATCCAACGTAAAACACACCTGAAAGAACCGAGCGGTTTTAGCTGACCTTCAGAGAATTTAGTTCGGAAAGAACAGCCTCAGCAGCGGCTTTTGGGTCTTTTGCCTGATAAATCGGGCGGCCGACAACTATGTGATCTGCGCCATCCTGAATGGCGCTTGCCGGGGTGGCTACACGTTTCTGGTCGCCAAGCGCTGCGCCAGCAGGGCGCACACCAGGGGTTACGATCAGACGACCTTCAGCCTGAGGCAGAGCGCGGATCAGGGCGGCTTCCTGCGGGCTGGCGATAACGCCATCAGCACCGGCTTCAAAGGCTTTGGCCGCGCGCTCAGCGACCAAGTCCTGCACATCACCGGATTTCAGAAGGCTTGCGTCCAGATCGTCGCGGTTCAGCGAGGTCAGGATGGTCACGGCGAGGATCTTCAGGTCTTTACCCGCAGCACCTTCTTTGGCAGCGCGCACCACATGAGGGTCACCATGCACGGTCAGAAAATCCAGATCGAATTGCGCCAATCCCCGCACGGCATTTTCAACTGTGTTGCCAATGTCGAATAACTTCATATCCAGGAAGATGCGCTTGCCGTGATCCTGTTTCAGTTCGTTGGCCAATGCCAGCCCGCCACCGGTCAGCATACCCAGCCCGATCTTATAGAAAGAAACACTGTCCCCCAAACGTTCTGCCATGGCCAACCCTTGCAGAGCGTTGGAAACATCAAGGGCTACGATCAGGCGGTCATCAGACATGGGGGGGCGCTCCTTTTTGGCAAACGTCTGCGTCCTAGCGGCTTCGGGCCGCTCTGTCCATCTGCTAAGCCGCGCAGGCAGCTTCAAATCGTGTTATCGTGCTCTGTATTGAAAACTCGAATTCAAAATAAGGGGCGACAAATGAAAAAGCTGGTTTTGTTGGGCGCGTTGATTGCACTGGCCGCATGTAATGAAACGCCGCCCGAGGAGACGGATACAGGGGCTGCACCTGTGCCGACCAATGACGATTTGCGTTTGGTTGGTGGTTACAGGTCCGAGGATGATTGGTGTCAACTTACTGGTGAAACGGCGTTTACCGGCAATTTCCTGGACCATACGGCAGATCTGGTTTCTTGCCCGACGGGAAGTGCGGCAGCCCAATCTTTGGTGAATGATCTGGGTGCCGTTCAGGTCGCCGAGACCGGTGGTTATTCAGTCTATACCATCCAGCGCGAATAGGTCGATTTCTGTGTTTTAGCCTCTTGAACCACCGAAGATATTTCCCAGATTGAATGTGAGGCTTCGACCGACATGTGCTGCCAGGCGGGCATGTCAAAACGGGGCGCTTGGAAAAGGAGAATATCATGGACTTGAACAAGTTCACCGAGCGGGCACGGGGATTCGTGCAGGCGGCGCAAACCATTGCGCTGCGCGAGGGGCACCAGAGGCTGGAGCCCACTCATATACTCAAAGCACTGATGGATGACGATCAGGGGTTGGCCAGCAACCTGATCACGCGCGCGGGTGGGGCCCCGAACCGCGTGGTTGAAGCGCTGGACAGCGCGATGGGGAAAATCCCCAAGGTCAGCGGTGACGCGAGCCAGATCTACATGGACGGCCAGACCGCCAAAGTACTGGACGAGGCTGCAAAGTTGGCATCAAAGGCGGGCGACAGTTTCGTGCCGGTCGAACGCGTGTTGATGGCGCTATGCATGGTGAAGTCCAAGGCCAAGGATGCATTGGACGCCGGAGCCGTATCAGCGCAAAAACTGAACGAGGCGATCAACGACATTCGCAAGGGTCGCACCGCTGACAGCGCGTCGGCGGAAGAAGGTTATGACGCGCTCAAGAAATACGCACGTGACCTGACCGAGGCTGCAGCCGAAGGCAAAATTGATCCGATCATCGGTCGGGATGAGGAAATCCGCCGTTCGATGCAGGTTCTGTCGCGTCGCACCAAAAACAACCCGGTTCTGATTGGTGAACCCGGCGTCGGGAAGACCGCGATTGCCGAAGGTATGGCCCTGCGCATCATCAACGGCGATGTGCCTGAATCGCTGAAGGACAAGAAGCTGCTGGCGCTCGACATGGGCGCGTTGATTGCTGGTGCGAAATACCGTGGTGAGTTCGAAGAACGCCTCAAGGCCGTTCTGACCGAAGTGACTGAAGCTGCGGGTGAAATCATCCTGTTCATCGACGAGATGCACACGTTGGTCGGTGCCGGGAAGTCTGATGGTGCAATGGATGCGGCCAACCTGATCAAGCCTGCGCTTGCCCGGGGCGAGTTGCATTGTATTGGTGCGACCACGCTGGACGAGTACCGCAAATACGTGGAAAAAGACGCGGCCCTTGCGCGCCGGTTCCAGCCTGTAATGGTACAGGAGCCGACGGTCGAAGATACGATCAGCATCCTGCGCGGCATCAAGGAAAAGTACGAACTGCACCACGGTGTGCGTATCTCGGATTCAGCGCTTGTTTCAGCGGCGACCCTGTCGCACCGCTATATCACTGACCGCTTTCTGCCCGACAAAGCCATCGACCTTGTCGACGAGGCGGCATCGCGTCTGCGGATGGAGGTCGACAGCAAGCCCGAGGAACTCGATCAACTCGACCGGAACATCCTGCAGATGCAGATCGAGGAAGAGGCGCTGAAGCTTGAAGATGACGCGGCCTCGAAAGATCGTCTGGAAACCTTGCAAAAGGACCTGGCCGACCTGCAGGAGCAATCCGCCGAGATGACCGCTCAGTGGCAGGCTGAACGAGATAAACTGGCGGGTGCCCGTGACCTGAAGGAACAGCTCGACAAAGCGCGGGCTGATCTGGAGATTGCCAAGCGTGAAGGCAATCTGGCGAAGGCAGGTGAGCTGTCTTACGGCGTCATCCCCGAACTTGAGAAAAAGCTGACCGAGGCCGAAAACGCCGAAAGCAACGCCATGATGGCTGAGGAAACGGTGCGCCCGGAACAGATCGCTTCGGTGGTCGAGCGTTGGACCGGTATCCCGACCTCGAAAATGCTGGAAGGCGAACGCGAGAAACTGCTGCGGATGGAAGACGCTCTGCATTCCCGCGTGATCGGTCAGGATGCAGCGGTGACTGCCGTCGCCAACGCCGTGCGCCGTGCGCGTGCGGGTCTGAATGACGAAGGCCGCCCGTTGGGATCGTTCCTGTTCCTCGGGCCGACCGGCGTGGGTAAGACCGAGCTGACCAAGGCCGTGGCGAATTTCCTGTTCGACGACGATAACGCGATGGTGC